>JALQVX010000102.1 GCA_023263555.1 Crocinitomix sp. | reverse complement strand
TTCACGGAATCATAAAAAAACAGATTTAAAAGTTTTGAAGCAATCCCTTTTTTTCTTATTTTTTGACATCTAAATCGTGACACAATTCCACCTCTTCTAAAAGATGATGACTTTTGAGAATGGAATCGTGCCCCCTAAACTGAACAAAGATGCAAGAAACCTTAAACCCTACACTAGTTGAGAAAGAGGCGATAGCTAATTTCTCTTTTAAAAATGCTGTTAACTTTAAACAACATCCTGACATCCTGAAAAAACTACATTCCGCTACTGGATTAGGGAATTTAAGTAAGGTAAAATATTCGATCGATTTTTATTCAGACTCTGGTCCGAAAACCGTTCAAACTACGATTTGGGCAACGGGAAATAAATTTATTTGCCTAAAAGGAGGTCTTTGGATTCCAATTTCTAAAATAATTGACATAAGACACATATAATTAAATTATACGCTACTAATAAAGACGGGCAATGCTCGTCTTTTTTTTGCCCATAGAATTTCAAGAGTAGTCCACTTTGAGAAAACTCATTATTGCACTTTTATATTAACTTTGACTCTATTATTATTGATATACGAATTATATGTTGAAAAAACTTAGCCTACTAATCCTCATAATTCTTGCTCCATTTGCACCATTGAATGCACAAGATGATATGCCTTCTAACGTTGACGAAGTGATCACTTGGAATTTTTCGGTTGAATATCTATCTCCGAATGAAGCATTAATTGTAATGAACGTGACGCAAAAAAACGGTTGGCATATTTATGCACAAGTTCAGCCGCCTGATGCCATACCTCTTCCTACAGAATTCAATTATAATGTAAACTCCAATTTCAGTTTGGTTGGAGGCACTAAGGAATATGGCGCTAAGCTTTATGATAACGACGGCTTTCCTGAAAAATCATTTCACGGGAATTCGGCAAAATTTGAGCAAAAAATTAAAATCAATTCAAAAAAGGATTTTAAGTTAAAACTCGAATACAGTTATATGGCGTGCAAATCAGCTTGCCTTCCTCCAGAATTCAGAGATATTGAGTTAGCTATTAAAGGTACAGATAATATTAAAGTAGATGATTCAAACACAGGGCAAATTGAAGAGACCTTGATTGAAATTATCGATATGGCTGAAGAAGCTATAGAAGAAGAAACGGATCACGCAGAAGAGACAACACCTTTAGATTCTAACCTTGTTAACATCTTAAATACATGCGAAGGATCTGAATATGATGAAGCGTTTGAGCCTGTATTAGTTAAGGTTTTTGATCCACTTCGTAAAGATGAAAAAAATTACACACTGACTGTTGAGATTCAAATTGATTCTATCTTTGCCATGTATGCCTTTGACAATCCAAAAGGTTATAAATCTGTTTTTACACTAAGGGACAACGAGCAAATTTCTGAAGCAAAACCTTATCGGTTAGAGATTAAGGAAAATGTGGGTGAGTCGCCCACCGGTTATAAATACCTCGTTACACTAAGACAAGATATTACAATTAAAGACACGGCTATGGTTCCAACAATCATGGCCGATTTAGATATTTACCTCATGGGTTGCGAGAATAATTTTCGCAATACCGAAATTTCTGAACTGTCTTTTGATTTGACAACATCTGTCGACAATGGTGAACGAACAAGTAAGGATTCATTATGGTTAATCTGGTTGATTGCCTTTTTAAGCGGTTTTATCGCTTTGTTGACCCCTTGTGTTTTCCCAATGATTCCAATGACGGTAAGTTTCTTTACGAAACAATCGAAAACGAAATCGGAAGGCATTCGAAAAGCGATATTCTATGCGATTTCCATCATTTTAATTTACGTTATTTTAGGTGTACTTGTCACAGCAATTGCAGGACCAACTATTCTGAATGACATGGCTACAAACCCATGGGTGAACCTTGTATTCTTCATTATGTTTGTAATTTTTGCGATCTCCTTTTTGGGGGCATTTGAAATCACATTGCCTGCATCTTGGGTGAATAAAGCGGATAAACAAGCCGATCGTGGTGGACTAATTGGCATCTTCTTTATGGCCTTCACATTGGCCTTGGTTTCATTTTCGTGTACAGGACCGATAGTAGGAACAGTTTTGGTTCAATCAGCTGAAGGTGGTTTATCTGGGCCAATTGTTGCTATACTCGGTTTCTCAATGGCTTTAGCGCTTCCTTTTGGATTATTTGCTGCTTTTCCAGGTTGGTTAAATTCACTTCCTTCTTCTGGTGGATGGTTGAATACGGTAAAAGTTGTTTTAGGATTTATCGAATTGGCATTGGCTTTGAAATTCTTATCCAATGCCGATTTAGTGCTTCAATTGCACATGATTGAGCGTGAATTATTCTTGGGAATTTGGATCGGTATTTTTATCGTACTTTTCATTTACCTGTTAGGAAAAATGCAATTGCCTCATGATAGCCCGGTTGATAAATTATCAGTCGGCAGAGGTTTATTCGCAACAATTGTAATTGGATTTATTATTTATCTTATTCCGGGTATGTTTGGGGCTCCTCTAAAATTAATCTCAGGATTCCCACCTCCATTAACCTATTCTGAATCGCCCTACGGCATTCAAGGTCACGCACCTGAAATTCCAGAAGGATGGCCAGCAAGTACACATGCTCACGGACATGGTATTTATACCGTTCGCGATTATTATGAAGCATTAGAGTATGCAAAAGAAGTAGACAAACCTTTATTGTTGGATTTCACAGGTTGGGCCTGTGTGAACTGTCGAAAAATGGAAGAATATGTTTGGGCAGATCCTAAAGTTGCTCCCCTTATGGCGGAAGATTTTGTAGTCGCTTCTTTATATGTTGATGAAAGATCAGCATTGCCTAAGCAGTACCAAGGTGAATTAAAAGCCAATGGGGATCCTATGCAAACGGTGGGTGATAAATGGATGAAGATGGAGATCGAACGATATGGCGAGGTAACGCAACCGCTTTATATTATCCTTGATCATAAAGAGAACAATATTTCGGGCAAAGCCAATTATCAAACCCATGCAGATGCAGATTTGTTTAAGGAATGGTTAGAGAATGCTAAAAAACAATTTGAAGCGTCTAAGAATGCAACTATAATTAAGCCGGCTTTCGTTGTTTTATAGAAGAACAAAGTAATGTAAAAAGACAAAGGGAACCCTCTTGCGAGAATTCCCTTTTTTACTATTTATGTTTTTTGGGATTTTCAGGAACAGGATCATGACCATGACCACCCCAGGGATGACAAGAAGCGATTCGTTTGATGCCCATCCAACCTCCTTTTAAAGGACCCCATTCTTTAATGGCATCAATTGCGTAGGTACTACAAGTTGGTGTATACCTGCAACTCGCCGGGAAGATGGGTGAAATAATCCACTGATAAATTTTAATCGGAAAGATGAAGATATAATTGATGTATTTCAGGAGCTTCATTTATTTGACATAAGATTGACGTTCGACCAGTGCATACCAGCCCTCATCCAATTTTAAATAACCTTGATCGTAACAAAAATAATAGGCATTCCCATTTTTTGTTTCGTAGATATTGGTGTAATATGCAAAATTAAATCCTTCTTCCATAAGTGTTGTGCCCAATACTTTTGCTTTACCTGTAGGATTAAATCGTGCTAATATCCGGCGATTTCGGCGGAGAATATTATTGACTTTACGCACATAGTTCGAACTGTCTTTATTCAGTTCATTGTGTTTCGTATTCCGACAATAATCTGAGCAATAACGTTTATCACTACGTCCTAAAATTTTGTCACCACAATTGGCACAAACGCGTGTATTTTCAGTTGATTTTTCAGGCATAAATCTAACTTAAAGGTAATCAATTTCTCTGAATTTAGTATCTTTCCCTAAAATAGAAACTTGTACGGAAAAATAGACATACAGGAGCTCGCCAAATTTGGCAATCTCGAATTCATAGCAAAACAGGTTGTTGAAGGATTTATCACGGGACTTCACCGCTCACCTTTTCATGGGTTTTCGGTTGAGTTTGCCGAGCACCGCTTGTATAATGCAGGCGAATCTACCAAACACTTGGATTGGAAACTTTATGCAAAAACAGATAAATTATTTGTGAAGCGGTATGAGGAAGAAACTAATTTGCGTTGTCGCGTCATCTTAGACATCTCTTCTTCCATGTATTTTCCAGAAATTTCCACCGAAAATCCATTGAACAAATTGGGTTTTAGCATTTATGCCATTGCCTCATTGATGGAGATTTTAAAGAAGCAACGAGACGGAGTAGGAATCACCATTTTTGAAGACGAGGTAAAGTTGGACACAGCGATAAAGACGTCACCGGCGCATCAACGGATGATCTATGACGAATTAGAGCAACTCATGGTCGCACAAGCCGATCGAATGAACCGCCCAACCTCACTGAGTAAAATATTACACCAAGTTGCGGAAAGCAATCACAAACGTTCATTGATCATTATTTTCTCCGATTTCTTCAGCAATGAATCGCTTGAGGAATTAACAGACGCTTTTTTGCATTTAAAACACAATAAACACGAAGTGCTTTTATTTAATGTGATGGATAAAAAAACGGAAATGGAATTAAATTTCCCAAATAAACCCACCACATTTATCGATTTGGAAACAGGCGAAAAAGTGAAATTACACCCTTTAGAAATCAAAAAACAATTTCAAGAGCAAGTTGAAAAAATCACTAAAGATTTGAAAATGAAGTGCACACAATTCAAAATCGACTTTATTGAGACTGACATTCGGGAAGGTGTTGAATTTGTATTGCAACAATACCTTGTGAAGCGACAAAAAATAATTTGATTTTTTTTCATTTTTTTCATTGTCAAATGAAATAATGTCCGTACTTTTGTGCCGCTCCAATAGAGGAGTATTATTGAAAAATAATGGTTTGGTAGTTCAGTTGGTTAGAAGACCTGCCTGTCACGCAGGGGGTCGCGGGTTCGAGTCCCGTCCAGACCGCTAGCTCGTAAGAGCAAGCTCAAGTCCTTTATGGCTGAAGGAAACAGAAAATCCGAAGACGTATCAAATGTCTTCGGATTTTTGCTTTTATGTAACCCTTATATTACCCCAAAATGTTTTTTGTTTATATCCTTTATTCAGTAAAATTCATCATTGATTTTATAATATACTTCAGTCTTGAAATCAATATCTTCAGAGTTGTCATTTCCCTTAGTAGAGTCAGTTAAATGGTTCTGTCGCATTAATTCTATTCAAAGTTAAGATACTTATCTTCGCAA
>JALQVX010000354.1 GCA_023263555.1 Crocinitomix sp. | reverse complement strand
GGATGCAGTTGATGTTGTATTTGACCAAGAGCGGGTGGCCAAAACAACGGACATGGTCACGCCTTTGTCCGTTCAAAAATTAACAACTGAGGAAATTAAATCCAATCCCGGAGGAAATTTTGATGTTTCTAAAGTTGTACAAACGTTGCCTGGCGTGGGTGGTTCCTCTGGCGGAGCGGCAAGAAACGATATTATTATTAGAGGAGGTGCACCAAATGAGAATGTGTACTATTTAGATGGAATTGAAATTCCTGTTTTGAATCACTTTCAAACGCAAGGGTCTTCTGGCGGGGCGCAAGGAATTTTAAATGTTTCATTCATTGAGGATCTAAAATTAAGTTCTTCTGCATTTGACGCACGTTACGACAACGCGCTTGCATCTACCTTTGTCATCAAACAAAGACAAGGTAATACTGAAAAGTTTTCGGGTAACCTTCGTGCTAGTTTCACTGAAAGCGCTTTAACGCTTGAAGGTCCTCTTGGAAAATCAAAAAAGACGGATTATTTAGTTTCTGCCAGAGCATCCTACCTTGATTTCTTATTTACGCTAATTGATTTACCGATTCGTCCAAATTTTACTGACTATCAATATAAGGTTACACATAGATTTGATTCTAAAACCACACTTACGGCTATTGGTTTAGGTGCTGTTGATCGCTTTAATTTCGCCACAACGAAGAATTCTACACCTGAAAATGAATTCTTTATTCGTTCGTTACCGTTCATTACACAATGGAATTACACGGTAGGTTTCTCCTTGAATAGACGGATAGAAAACGGTTATTATAACATAGCCTTGAGTCGCAATATGTTCGATAATCAATTGGATCAATTTGAAGATGCACAAAATGATAATGAGGCGTTTAGAAATTTAGGTCTCAATTCGCAAGAGATCGAAAATAAATTCCGCTTTGATTATAATAAATATGTCAAGGGATGGAAATTTTCATTCGGAACTATGGCGCAATATGTGAAATACAATACAAGTATCTATAATCGTTTATCGAATGAGGTTCTTGACGTTGATGGGAATGTGATTGTTCCAGAGGTAGTGCTCGATTTTAATAGTGCCATTGAATTTTTTAAATATGGTGCATTTGGACAGGTATCACGGAATTTTTTCAATAAACGTTTACTCGTTTCCGCTGGTGTTCGAACGGATATGAATTCGTTCACAGTGAAAGGAAACAATCCGCTAGAAACGCTGTCACCACGTTTGTCTGCTGCCTACCACCTCACTGAGAAGTTTGATCTGACGGCCTCCATTGGAAGTTATTATAAAATACCGACCTATACAGCTTTAGGTTACCGTGACAATGCAGGAAACTTGGTAAATAAGGATATGACCTATATTCAATCAAATCATTATGTATTGGGCGGTCAATTTTTACCAAATTCAGGTTTGCGTATGACGCTCGAAGGGTTTTACAAAACTTATTCAAACTATCCTGTTTCCGTTGCAAATGGATCTTCATTAGCGAATCAAGGATCGCAATTTGGCTCAATCGGAAGTGAAGATATTGTTTCCGTGGGAGAAGGTCAGACTTATGGTTTTGAGGTGTTTTTACAGCAGAAGTTAGTTAAAAATTTATTCTATGTGATTAGTTATACATATGTTCGAAGTCTCTACTCTGGTTTAGATGGTGAACTTATTCCTTCTGCCTGGGACAATCAACATTTGTTGTCGTCTACCTTGGGTTGGAAATTTGGGAAAGGCTGGCAATTAGGATTGAAATATCGTTTTGCTGGAGGTGTTCCTTACACACCTTTTGATTTAGAGGCTTCACAGCTAAATTTTGCAACCCTTGGCAATGGTATTTTGGATTATTCAAACTTGAATAGTGTGCGGCTTAATGCTTTCAACCAACTGGATTTCAGAATGGACAAAATTGTGAATTATAAAAAGGTGAGTTTTGACTTTTACATTGATCTTCAAAATGTCCTTTTTTCAAAACAGCAGGCGGCTCCAATTTATACCTTTAAACGCACTGAGGATAATTCAGGGTTTGCAACAACAGATGGTTTGCCTTTAAAGCCAGATGGTTCAAATGCTATTCCGATTCTTTTGCAAGATGATTCTTCTCTCATCACGCCAACAATTGGTATTATTATTGAATTTTAGTTTTAAATCGATTCAATACTTTTGGTGATACATAACTTCCCGTTCGAAGTATTTTACTAGCATGTTCTGAACACGAATAGACCTGATTAGCGTTTAGAGGCAATTACCTTTTTCTTCATGAATAAGTGTCGGAAACGCTTAAAAAGGAGGCTTGAAAACGTTTTCGGTTAATATGTACACAACAAGTGCCACTCTACTTTACACCCTGTTTTTTAATATTCGATTTCCGTGACCTCAACTGTTCTTGGACTCATAAAAAGTAATTCCCCGATTTCAAAAGGTAAGGTCAATTCAACCCACAAAAAAATGAGCTGTGTTGGTGAATTCAATAATCAATATTGAATGGGTTAATAACGGACAGAAGGAGTCAAATGAATGAGGTAAATAGAAGTAAAAATTTTAAACCATTCAAGAAGTGATATATCGCTCTGCGATTAATTGATAGGAGCAGGCGGAACAAGTGTAAATAATGGGCTCTCTATATCACACATTCTCGGGCACGGGCGCGTCATTTCACGTATAGTGTAACCGTTATTGATTAGATCCTTTTGGTGGAGGTCTGCACCCACAAAAATGAGTTTTGGAACTTCTTCTCCACTATTGTCTAGGACAGGACCGGCTGCCAAATAGATGCGAACGTATTAAACTTAATCATTTCCGAGTAGATGCATAAAATCTGATTTCGAAACAAGGAAGCCTTTGAGGTCAATTGGCATTCGATCATTGCCTTTATTAATCATGTAACCATTTCTCCAATTTCTGATCCATTCGATTGCTTTGTTGACAGAGATAGATAAATTTCCGATTGATGTTTCTTTATTGTTCATAGTTAAAAGTTGAGGTTGTTAGGTTCTACTTTTTTAACTTAGTAATTATTTCGGAATCATCCGAATTCAACAAAAAAAAGGAGCAGTCCCGTTTCGAATCGGTTTTATTTTTTGATAATATGAGTGCTGTTTGTTTTATTTATCGTAATATTGCAATATATAGTTATGGGGTTAACAAAAACGACATTATTCACGGCTGAACAAAATGAATTAGCTTCATTGGCAAAGTCTTT
>JALQVX010000028.1 GCA_023263555.1 Crocinitomix sp. | reverse complement strand
TGTTTTTTCAATCCGCTTTTCTTGATTCTATTGGGAATGAAATTCCTCGCTGAAATTAATGCGTCAGGAAAATTTGTTCGACAAGATCTTTCTCACCTCTTTGTTCTTGCGCTACACCAATTTTGGTATCCGTTTTTTCTTATTGCGTTGTGCTTCCCCCTTCCCACCGAAAGTAAATGGACAAATCCCAAAGGTGAAACAGCTGTCTATAATATAAGTGACGGGAAAAAGAGGTAGGGCTTCTAAATTATAATAACATTCTATTCCTTCATTCCATTCGCAGTTAGTATGCCCAGTTTGTAGAGGTATCGCAATTCTTCGTTTGAGAGTTTGGTGCCGTCTATAGGATTGGATTGGCAACCAAAGAGCACAAAAGCGATAAATAAGCTATCTATTAGTTTCTTCATCATATTAAAAGTAAAGCACTAATGAAGATAAGTCCGCCGGCTATAAAAAGGATCAAGGTATAAGGTAAGATATCTTTTGCTTTTAATCCTGTAATTCCCAATAAGGGCAATGCCCAAAATGGTTGCAACATATTGGTCCATTGATCTCCATAAGCCAAGGCCATAATTGTTTTTGGATAAGAAGCGCCAATTTCTTGTGCGGCTGACAAGAGTATCGGTCCTTGCACAACCCATTGCCCTCCGCCACTTGGAACGAAAATATTGACAAGTCCGGCGGATAAAAAACTTAAAACGGGAAAGGTCGTTTCAGTGGAGATCGCCACAAATCCATCTGAGATTTGACCAATTAATCCCGATCCTACCATGATACCTAAAATGCCAAAATAAAGCGGGAATTGGATTAGAATTCCTGTCGCATCTGAAATTGCATTCCCTGCAGCTGTTAAAAATGCTGAAATGTTTGTGTGTAATAAGAGTGCTCCCCCAAGTAAAGTCAGATTAATGAAATTGGGATCTAAAAATTTTAAGCTGAATGTTTCTGGAAGAATTACAGCTTTATAAAAGGCGTATAGGAGAATTAATCCGCCTAAAACCCGCCCAAAATAGCGCGAGAAGTCGAGTCGTTCTGCTCCTTCCGCTTTGTCATGTTTCTCAGTTTCGATCGTAATCGGTTGTGGCAATTCAATTGCTTTAAAAGGTCTTTTTCCCACTTGATACATCAGCAAAGGCAGGACAATAATTAAAACTACGGTGACAATAAGGTTGAGGTTTGAAAACAATGTCTCACTGATGTTGATGCTTGTTGGCAAGGCGCTGGAATTTGCGGTTCCTATTGATTCAACTAAAGATTTAATACTTCCTTGTTCTCCTGCTTTTATTGGTGCTGAGCCTGATATTCCACCGTGCCAAACCATTAAACCTACATAGGCTGATGCTCCAATCAATCCATAATTTAAAGGCTGGTTGAGCCGTGCAAATTTTTCACCCACTTTTCGTGCTAAAATTGCTCCGAAAATTAACCCTAATCCCCAATTAAATAAACTCACTAAAATAGTCGCCAATGTCACAATGAATGCGGTATTCGCCGTTGTTGTACAAGGACTGAGAATAAGCTGAATAAAACGATCAACGGGTTTTGAAAGCGCAATGATATGTCCCATCACGAGCATAAACATCATCTGAAAGGCAAAATAGAGTCCACCAGTTGAGCTGTTCCATAAACCACTTTCCCAATACCCCGCTATGTCCAAACAGTATGCGCCAATTGTTTTGTCGATTGGCTTCGTAAAAATTAAGGCCAATAAAAAAGTGAGTATAGTCAATACTATCGCAATTGTAAACGGACCGGGAAGGATCTTTTTATAAGCCGTGGCAAATTTTTCTGTAAATGACATTAGTATTCTTTGTTTAACGAACTTAAGAATTATCTCCAAATTTTAATACTTTGGCTTAAAAACCTAAAAGCTATCCTCGAAAATTAGCATAATGAACTTATGCACAGCATCAGTGATCTATCACTCTATTAATTCCTCCACTTCAACAACTTCTCCGGGTTGCATATCTCCCAACTGATGTTCTCCAATTCGAACACGCACCAAGCGTAAAGTCGGAAAACCAACCGCAGCTGTCATTTTTCGAACCTGCCTAAATTTACCCTCTCTTAATGTAATTGAGACCCAACTTGTTGGTCCATGTCTTTCGTCGCGAATGGGGCGACCGCGATCTGGAAAATGAGGTACTTCAATCAGACGTGCTTTGCAATTTTTGGTCGTGTATGGTGTGCCCTGTACGCTAATTTTGAGGCCATTTTGTAATAACTCTAACGCTTCGGCTGTAATAATGCCGTCGACTTGAACGTAATATTCTTTTTCGAATTTTTTGCTCAGCAGATCAAAACTAACCTTGCCGTTTGTTGTGAGCAAGAGGAGTCCTTCCGAATCTTCATCTAAACGACCGATAGACATGGTGCCTTCTGCGAAATCGTATAATTCACCCAATAATTTTTTACGACTTGCCCGTTTACCATTATAGATAAATTGGCTGAGGTAACCCCAAGGTTTAAAGATGCGATAATGATGGTGTTCAGACATGGCGCAAAAATACGAAATCGCCCTAACTATGAGTTGTTTTGCAACTTACTTCGCCAATAATTCGCAATAGAAATTCACCGTAACGATATTTCCAGCACCTGAAATTTCCTCCATACCATAAGCAATTCGGTCGAATACAAAACTTCCCTCGAAAGCTTCAAAATCATTCCCGTTTTTGTCTGTGCCTTTTCCTAAATGTTTAAAAGGAAGATCAAGTGGTTGCGTATTGCCAATCAATGATAAATTCCCTGTGGCAACATAACCTGTATCCGTTTGTGCAATCGAATTCGATTCAAATACTATCGTTGGAAATTTAGCAACATTAAAAAAATCTTCTTCAGCCAAATGCTCATCACGCATGCCATTACCTGTATTGATTGTAGCAGACTGTATAGTAACAGTCAAAGCAGATTGTGTAAAATCCTCCGCAATGGTAAAGTCTACTTCAAAGTCTTCAAAAGCACCCTTGGTTGATTTCAATCCATCAACATCAAAAAGTAATTCAGCTTGCGATTCCTCCCCACTTTTAACATAATAAGGGCCTGAAATCAATGAAAGCGTAGGAACCGTATTTCCAACCGAATCTACAGCAACTACTTCTTCAAGTTCAGATTTTTCTAATTTACTTTCATATTCACCCCATGGAACAAGGAAAAACACACCAACACCAACGACTGCAAGAATGATTCCTGCTATTATTATTTTCTTTAACATCTGTTTCTAATTTAAATAAAGCTCAAATATATGTTGTAACATCTAAACAAACAACTATCCGTGCAATTAGTTCATTATTTACGTTTGAGGATAGCCTTTTGAACGGTTGTAGTTTGATAGGAAATAACGAGCGGAATATCAGAACTGTCCGTTGGATTCAAGGATCCTGTGTTATATTTACTTGTGGATGAAGTGAGATCAAAACTCATATCCTTGCGGCCAAAAGTATACATGGCATGTATTAAATTGTTGGCGACTTCGAAAGTGCTTACAAATTGATTTCCAATCAGGTTGCAGGAGAGTATAATCCCATTTTGTTCGTCTATCTCAAAGAGGTTATCCCCTTTATCTATGAGGATGTATTTGCGTTCTTGTCTTAAACTGTCTTCCCCATAAATAATCGTCCATTCGTAAGATGTTGCGTTCAGTTCTTTAAAGATTAATTCCATATGATACACTGTGCTCGTACCGCTAATCGAATAAATTGACAATTCACCCACATAATGTCCGAGCCATTTTTTTTGAACTTGACCGAAATTGGTGATCGCACTCATCAGTAAAAAGAAAAACACGATTAAACGCATAGAGTTGATTGTAATAAAAAAAGGTATCTGACAGCGCCAAATACCTTTTAAATTTATTCTTTAATTTTAAACTAGAACGGTAAATCGTGATCGCCTGAGGTATATCAAGGCACGACGCCCTTCTTTTAATTTAAACTAGAACGGTAAATCGTCGTCGCCTTCGGCCACAAAAGTCTCAGCATTGCTTGGACTTGCAGATCCACCAGCACCAATTGGATCAATTTTCCATGCGTCCAATGAATTGAAATAACGAACAGTATTGTCTTTCGGGTTTGTCCACTCACGACCTCTTAAGAAGAATGTTACTTCTACATTGTCACCCACTTTCATATTGTTTAATAAATCAACGCGATCTTGCACAGCTTGAAAACTGATAGTTTGTGCGTATTGTCCGGAAGCATCTACAACTACGAATTCTCTCTTCTTAAATGAATCGGAAACTTGTTGCACATCTCCGATCACTTTTAGCTCTCCTTTTAATGTATACATATTGGTTTGTTTTTAGTTGTTATTAAAGGAAAGAAGCGTTTTCCATGCTTCCTCCAATTTATTTTCAGTTAATAATTTTTTTGCCAATTCATGAAGCGCTTGCTCCAATTTTTCTTGCTCGTCTTCCAAAGAAACAAATAAATCGCTTAATTCAAGCAATTTGTATTCATTTACATCTGTTTCATTTGGTAATTCTTCTATTCCCCCCAATTGTCCTAGGTCATTTCCACTTAATATTTTTGAGTCACGGATATCTGCTGGAATGGCGTCAAAGCCAATGCCGCAGGTTGTAATCGGTTTGGTAATTTCAAACATGGATCCCTCATCTGCACGACAATACCAATTGCCACCCATCCGAGAAACTAAGTCAATTTTATGTTGATCAATTTTGCCCGATTCATCTAAAACCGCTTCATTGATATGAATACGTTTTACTTCGCAAATCACTAAATTACCTGCGCCGCCCTCTTGTCCAAGTTCCACCACCTCATTTACGACACATTCGAATTGCACGGGTGATTCGGCAACACGAAACGGACGAATTGTTTCAGAAGGAAGTTTCGTAAAGCCTGCTTTTGTAAATTCATCTTCGTTTGGTGCATAAGGCGAGCTCGCTAATGACATTTGATGCACCATGTCAAAATTCACCACATTAATAACCACTTCCGCAATCGATTTCACATTGTGAAACGTGTCCTTATTCGTATTTGTTCGCCCACTTCGTGCCGGTGAAAAAATTAGAATTGGAGGATTTGCGCTAAAGACATTGAAGAAACTAAAAGGCGCTAAATTGGCGTGGCCATCAGCATCAATAGTACTGGCAAATGCAATCGGTCGTGGACCAATAGCACCCAATAAATACCCATGTAATTGAGGGATTGGAAGTTCTTTCGGATCAATACTTAACATGCTACAAAGCTAGTAAATATTGTCCTATTTCTATGATTTATTTTGTCAGGATCTTTAAGAAGAACAAGATTTTCTTACGCAGCCGTCATTTGCTCTTTGGTTCACTCTGGATAATGCAATTTGATTTTTAATTTGATCCAATAGGTCTTGGATATTATCATGATTTTCAACGGGTCCTTTCAGCGCAAGTTGCACTTGCCGCATTAAGTCAGTTAATTTTTCGCTTGAGGTAGCTTGTGTTTTCATGGTAGCATTTTGTTAAATGTAAGACGAATTAAATTTTTTGAGGTTGTTTAAGCGTCTTCTGTTAAAAACAAATGGAGCCAGCTTATCCCCCCAAAATAGGTAAAATATAAAGTGCGTTTTTACGCATGTAAGCAGATCGAAAAGAAGACAATGCAACAAAATTTGTTTCGAAGTTGTAACTTTTCGAGTCAGATCAAGTCCTACTATCAAACCAATAAAAACCGATAATTTGAAAACAATTTTCGCCCTTACTTTTTTAATGATCACGAGTACTTTTGGATTTGCAAATATTGAAAATCACGGGGTAGATCCATCAAAAAAAGTGTTTAAGAAATGGACGAAAAGAGTTATTGCATATCCGCAAGAATCGCGTCAAGTAAATGAAGAAGGAATGGTTTATATTTCATTCGATATCCTCGAGGATGGAACGGCTGTCAACTATAATGTAGATGCCGTAATTTCTTCTACTTTAGATCAAAAAGCACTTGAAATTGTAATGAATATGCCAAAGGAACATTTATATGCAAATGGTTTCATTGAAGGGACACGTTTTGTAATTCCAATTAAATTTTCGATTCAATAAACAAGGATAATTTAAATTAGCTGTAACTTTTCAAAAAAGATTGCCGTCCCACCAATTAGAACCTATGAAATAAATGACAACAAGAGAGTACAATAACTGCGTTGACAATTATGCTGATAATATTTATCGGTTTGTCTTAAAACACATTAAAAATGTGGATGCAGCAAAAGATATTGTGCAAGAGACATTTGCAAAGGTTTGGGTTAAAAGAGATGGAATTGATTATTCAAAGGCGCGCTCTTATTTTTTTACCGCCGCTCATCATACGCTAATTGATCTTGTTCGCAAAGAAAAATACATGGATGATGAAGTGCGAATTGATCGTGAATATTCACAAAGTCCAATTAAAAATGTGGATTTGCAAACACAACTTCACGAAGCACTTGATCAATTACCAGAAATTCAAAGAACAGTAGTTCTGTTAAGAGATTACGAAGGATATGCCTATGATGAAATTGGGGAGATAACGAATCTTACAGAGAGTCAAGTAAAGGTGTATATTTTTAGAGCGCGTAAACGCTTGCAAGAAATTTTAGTGAGTATCGAATCGGTGCTGGATTAATACATGTGAAATGGAGAAGATAGATTTAAATAATTATGAAGCGTACTTTCTAGATTTTATGGAGGGCAACTTGAGTGAAGAGGAAAAACATGACTTGTTTGCTTTTCTTGAGCACTATCCTGCATTGAAATCAGAATTTGAATTGGATTTCGGTGATATATCCCTTTTTCCTGACGCAGTCATTTTTGCAACGAAAGCAGAATTGAAAATTGACGAAGCAGATTTAATTATTACACCGAATACGCTACCTGATTTAATGGTGGCGAGTATTGAGAAACAACTCTCTTTAAAACATGAAGCGCAACTCATGTCTTATATCGATAAGAATGATTTGGCGGCCCTCTATACAACTTATCAAAACACTGTTCTAAAGCCAGATTTAGCTCTCGTTTTTGAAGAAAAAAAGCGACTGAAACAAAAAGGAGGAATACTGATTAGTATGACGACCTTTAAACGCGCCGCCGCAATCGCCG
>JALQVX010000005.1 GCA_023263555.1 Crocinitomix sp. | reverse complement strand
GATTAAATCGGTAAAGGTAAAATTGTAGGTCGTTGCTATTCTGAAATCCCAGCGCGGTGACATATGCCACTCTGCTCCGATACTAATTGGGAAGGAGAGACTTTGTTCCCGGTATTTTCCAATGCCGTCAGCGTTCAATTCACGCAAATCTGTCTCATAGGTATAATCGCGTTTCAGTGGAACAGCATCTGTTGAAGCGAAAGGATCAGTTTCGTCCATATTCATAATTGATCCATCCGACCAATAATAATATCGATTGCCCTGTCCGTCAAATAAATCTGTTTTGGACAAGAATTCAAAGGAAGAAAATCCAGCACCGATAAAAGGGTGGAATCGACTTCTGTTTTCACTAAAAAGGGGGTAAAAATTATAGTAAAGCATTACCGTACCCATTCGAATCCTTGATTCAAAATTGAAGTTCGTGGTTAGCGATCTTTCGTTGGCTGCAATTTTAGCATAAGTAGCGGTAAACTCAAGATTAAACATGCGAGAAATTGGAGCGTTCACATAAACTAATCCACCAAAACGATTGACAGTTGGACTGAAATTCTTTTGATAATTTTGAACCTCTCCATAATAAGTCATCACTCCTGTTCCTATCCCTAAACGCGGTCTATAAACTTGTTTTAGTGTATCTTGAGCTAAAGTGCCTAATGAGCAAAAGCTGAAGAATCCTAGAAAAAGATATGTATAAATTTTATCCAATTTAATAAGTTTAAAGCGTTTAAAGATATGATAATTTGTAATCATATCATGCTCCTGATTTTCTTTTTCATCAAAAAATACACTTATGAGGCTTAAAGTAAATGAATTAGGGTAAAATAAAATTGGTCATATCTACTTCAAATAGATCTCTAGCCCCCATGCCCGTATTCTCAGCAGATGAAAACTTGCTGTAATAAGCGCGTTTTAAATCACTATAATAAACAAAATGTGTTTCGTCCGAAACAGTATTAATAGGGTAACCTAAGTTCACCGGTTTACTCCATTCATTTCCGTTATTTTTACTGACGAAAACATCATATCCACCCATGCCTTCGTGTCCTGTTGAACTGAAAAATAGATAGATGCCATCAGGACTGACAAAGACGGTTGTTTCGTTACCACTTGTGTTAATTGTTTCGCCTAGATTCTCTGGTTTGGTCCACGTATTTCCGTTTCTGTAGGTGACAAAAATATCAGCTTGTTGCTTTTCTCCCGCTCGCTCACTAATAAAGTAAGCCGTCGATTCGTCTGCGGTTAAGCTCACTGCTGCATCAAAGAAGATTGTATTTATAGGTTTACCCATTGCTTTCGGAGAGTTCCATGTTCCCTTTCGATTCATTTTGCAATAGTAAATATCCGAATGTCTCGTTCTTGGCTTTGGAGACTGCAAAATCATAGTGTTAATGGTCATATACAGGGTTTGTCCATCCGCTGAAATATGGCTGATTGCATCCATACCTTCTGTATTAACGCGGTTCAAAAGATCAGATGAATTCGTTGCTTCTCCCCACGTTTTCTTCTCCTCGTCCCAGATAGAAACGTAGATGTCTTCGAAGTAACGTTGGTCACCCGGACTGATTCCCCCGCCTTTATTATCCGCTCTGCGCGATACAAAATAAAATGATTTCCCATCAGGAGAAAGTGTCGGTGCCGTTTCTTCAAATGCAGTATTAATACTCGCAGGCATTCGCGTAATAGCAATATTAATTGGGGCTTTCATCATCTCCTTGGCACGCTCACATTGTTCGATATGGAATTGTACTTGCAATAATTTTGCGCGATTCTCTGGCAATATGCCCAATGCTTTTTTGTAATTTTCTATCGCCATATCTAATTGTCCTGTGCGGTGTTGACATATTGCTAATACATTATGTGCTTCGGGACTGATCGCAGGATCCTTAGCAAGTGCTTCTTCAACATAGCTTTGTGCTTTCTCATAGTTCCCAAGCGCCAAATGACATTCGGCCAACCAATAGGTTGCTTCGGCGTTTCCTTCATCCTTTGTTAAGGCCTCTCTAAATTTAACCAATGACATACGAAAGTCTCCTTCATTGTAGAGTCTTTTCCCTTCTGAAATATAAAATTTAGCTGTTCCCTTTTCGATTAGAGATGCTGTCGAATCAGGCGGGAAAGTATGAGATGCCGCAAAGCTACTCGTACCGAACATAATCACTAAAAACGTTAATATTGATTTCATAGTTTAGTTTCTTATTACAAAAAAAGGATAAAAATAATGTTTTAGACCTATTCTTCACATGATTCGAAAGAAAACTTCTGAAGTTTATTCTTCCTCTTGAACCGTTTCGTTTTCAATTTTATGCGCCTCTGCTTCTTTTTGCTCTCTCAAAGCATGTTCGTTTTTACTGAGATCAACCAAGTCATGCATAGAAAGTGTAGCGGAGGTAATCGCTAAAATTGGAGCAATAGCAGCCAATAAAAAAGTAATCACCAGGATGCTTCCCCAAAAAAGTTGTGTACTTGTGTCAGTCGGGAATTTCGATATATTTCTGAATACGTAAAAAAAGGAAAGGAAAAAAATGGAATAAATAGAACCAATCGCAACCGCTAGTCCTTTGTGCTTTGAAACGAAATAAATACTCTGCTGAATATTCAAACGACGGCGCTCATTGATATAATCCATAAAAGCAAAACCATAAAAATAAAAGCCGATTGGAATTGTGACAGCTAATACCAGAAAATCTTTAAATGAACTGTCCATGAATGAGGTTAATCCAATCATCAAGACGATTATAAAATATTCCCAAGAGATATTTCGCAAAGCGATTTTCAGTCCTCGCCGAATGTCATGCATCAGTTGTATTAGACTGAATTTATATTTGTTTCCGGTTAAAATCTTTTCGATTCGCTCCGATAAAAAGGACAAGAGGGGCGAGAGTATAACAACCACAATATAGAGGGTGAACTTTGTGAAGATGGTATTCAATACCCCAAAAATGTGCATCTGAACTGAACGCCATGTTACTTCGTTGAGTGAATCTAAGTTTTTCACCTCTTTCGCGATATCTCGTCCAATACTTAATTCAATGGATTCAAAATAGGTTCCCAGCCAATACACTCCAACGAATAGGATTAAAGGGAAAAGGGCAAACCAATACAATCTATGCTTGATCAAAAAGCCAATTCCTTTTACATAGTTTTTGTACCCGAGACCTAAAAGTTGAAAAAAATTCATGTTCTCATCAAATTTTTGATAAAAGTACAAATCTGAACTAATCCAAAGTCGAAAATCGAAATATTTATAAGCGTTAAGAAAGTATTTGATTAATTTTAGCCAAAATACACCTTGAATTTTGTTCTAACATATCACGCTATATGGATTTTGCTTGCCTCGGCAATAGCATTTGGTTATGCTTTTTTTCTGTACCGGAAAGATCAGTTGTTAAGTGAGGTAAACGCAAGAATTCGTTGGACTTTGGCCATCTTTCGATTCTTGACGGTGTTTACGATCTGTTTTCTTTTATTAGGCCTGATTCTTGAGAAATTTACGGAAAGAAAAGAACGTCCACTCTTGTTCATAGCGAATGATAATTCAGGATCTGTCTTGTTGAATAAAGATTCAACTTTTTACAAGACAACTTATTTAAATGAATTAAGTCGTTTTTCCGAAGATTTATCGGGCGATTTTGAAGTGGTTGAATACGATTTTTCAACAGATATTGTCCCGGGTTTTTCTGGTTCATTTGATGGTAAATCAACTGATTTGTCGCTCGTTTTTAATACGATATTCGATCAATACACCAATCGAAATATTGGGGGGATAGTGCTCGCTTCGGATGGTATTTACAATGCGGGTTCTAATCCAATTTATGCGATTGCGAGAAAAAGCTTTATCCCAATATTTACTGTTGGTTTAGGGGATACAAACCTCGTTAAAGACGCCCGTATTCAAGACGTGATTCACAATGATATTGCTTTTCTAGGAAATGATTTTCCAATCGAGGTAAGTGTTTCGCAGAGCATGTGTCAAGGCGAAAAAGCAATCGTCTCCATTTTTGACGGTGAGCAATTAATTAAACAAGAACGTATTGAATTTACTGAAGATCAAAGTCAAGTTAAACTTCAATTTATCACAAAAGCGAATCGTGTAGGTTTTAGGAAATATCGGGCTGAAATCAGTGAATTATCAAATGAGTTTAGTACAGCGAATAATACGGCTAATTTCTATGTGGAAGTGATTGATGGACGGCAAAAGATTTTAATGACGTATCAAGCGCCTCATCCAGATGTTGCTGCCCTTAGAAGTGTAATTGAAACAAATAAAAACTACGAAGCAGAGCTAAAACAAATCGACGAGGTCTCCAGTTTAAATGGCTATGATTTAGTCATTATTCATAATTATGTTGGAGGGAATAAAGTCTTAAGTGATTATATCGAGAATGGGGTTGGACCGGTTTTATTTATTGTTGGTGTCCAATCTGATCTAGCAGCCATGAATAAATTAGAGATCGGGTTCAATGGCCGCTTTAATGATACTGAGGATGTACTCTATGTTTCAAATCCTGCCTATAAGGAAATTCTTATCGCACCTAAAACAATTCAACTATTGGCGAATGCGCCGCCTTTACAAGCACCCTTTGGATCGGTTGATTTTAGCGGGGCTATTGATGTATTAGCCTATCAAAAAGTTGGAAATATTGTATTGGATATGCCCTTAATTTATTTTTCTCAAAAAGTAGAGAGTCGTTTTGGGGTTATCATGGGAGAAGGTATTTGGAGATGGCGCTTGTATGAGCAAATGAAGAATCAAAACACTGAAGGTTTTGCCGATTTTTTTGGAAAAATTATAACCTTCTTAGCTGTTAAAGAAAATAAGGATCCTTTTAGGATTCAAATCGCAAATGAATTTACTGAAAACGAAGATGTTGTAGTTGGTGCTGAACTGTACAATAAATCGTTTGATTTGATGAATGATCCTGAGGTAAAATTTATGTTCGAAAATGACAATGGAGATGAATTTGAGTCCTATTTTGTTCGCACTGCAAATGCTTATCAGTTGGAACTGGGTAAGTTGCCTCAAGGTTATTATACATGGACAGCCTCAACTTCCTTTCAAGATAAGGTGTATCAAAAGTCCGGCTCATTTATTGTTCGTGAGGTGAAAATTGAAGTGTTGAATACGGTTGCAAATCACCGTATTTTAAATTCAATCGCAGAAAATTCCGGTGGAGGATTCTATTTAGCAAGTGAACTTTCAAAACTACAGTCAGATCTTAAAACTCGAGATGATATGGTTACTGTTGTCTATCAAGAGAAAGAATTTGATGACTTGATTGATTATAAGTGGGTCTTTTTCTTACTTGTTCTCCTTGTTTCTGTCGAATGGTTTGTCCGTAAATTTCAAGGGGCTTATTGATTCTTTATTCGGATTGTAAATTTTAGTTCCGCTATCACTTGTTTTTTGACTCCCAATTTGCTTGTTCCACATTTTTTTTCGTAGCTTAGGATTTCCATCAACTTTTAAATGAAATTTTTACTCCTCACGTTTTTATCTTGTATACTCACTGGGCAACTTTTTTCATCCTCGCTCGATTCTGAATCGTACAAAGCAAACTTTGAAGAGGCTTATTTAGCCTATCCAATCATCCCTAAAGGTTTGCTCGAAGGGGTTGCTTTTGCATAGACACGATTGGTGCATATCATTGGAAATAACCAAGGTTGTATCGGACTTCCTCAAGTGGCTGGTGTCATGGGTTTAACTGAAAATGGACAAGGGTATTTTAACGATAATCTAGGTTATGTTTCGCGACTGTCAGGTTATACAATTCATGAAATTAAAACCGATCCACGTAAAAATATTTTAGGCTATGCCAAAGCGTATTCTATTTTAGCTGAACGTGTGAATGCCGAACTCCTTGATTTTCATAAGCACGATCAATTATTAAAAACACTATCTGAAATTCCATGGAAAAAAAATGCCGCTAGTACATTTGCCCTGAGTTGCTTTACCTATGAAGTTTTTACCTTCATGAATACGCCAATTTATCAAAGCATGTTTGAATTCCCTGCCTATACCATTGACCTTGAAGAAATATACGGTGCAGAGAATTTGTCCGTTTTAGCAGGAGATAAAATTTATGTTGGCGAGACCATTGTTTACAATGAGGTAGAAGATCATTTTTTGGGTGATGATCATTCGGCTGAATATGGACCGACATTGTGGGATGCTGCTCCTGCGTGTAATTTCAGTTCGCGAGCAGGAACACCTGTTTCTGCCGTAACCGTTCACACGATTCAAGGATCCTATGCCGGAGCGATTTCTTGGGCAAATAATTGCGCGTCTAACGTCTCTTATCACTATGTAGCCCGCTCTTCTGATGGTCAAATTACGCAAATGGTGCTTGAAGCGGATAAAGCTTGGCATGTTGGTTCTGAAAATCCATATACGATAGGTATCGAGCATGAAGGCTATGTTGATAATCCAATTTGGTATACTGAAGCCATGTACGTGTCTTCTGTAAACTTGGTGCGAGATATTACAGAGAGCGGATACGGAATAAATCCGCTAAGAACCTATCAAGGACCAGCGACGGTTGGAACACTCACCCTAGGAGCATGCACAAAAATTAAGGGACATCAACATTTTCCAGGCGCGGCGCATACCGATCCGGGCGTAAACTGGAATTGGGAGCATTATTATCAATTGATAAATGAAGACCCTGCTTACACGACAATGGCTGCTGTGGCAGGAACACTTTTTGATTCTGGAGGTGAATTTGGTGATTATGATAATGATGAAAGACTCCTCTATTTAATTCAACCAGCAGGGGCGACGAGTATCAACCTCAATGTCATAAGTTTTTCCTTGGAAGAAGATTGGGATTATCTTTACGTGTATGACGGTCCCGATTTAGATGCTCCGCTCATTGGTGCGTGCACAGGAACTGATATTCCTGATGTGATCTCTAGTTCAGGAGAAAGCATGTTACTCGAATTTCGCTCTGATTGTGGAATTACAGATGTGGGATGGGAAATCGAATGGACAACAATTATTGGGGATGGTATCGGAGATGAATTGGCTCCAGTCACGTTAATTGACGCAGATGATGCTTGGTATACCGAAGATTTTAGTGTCTTGTTTGAGGATGCAGATGATTCTCTGGGTTCAGGTATTCATTATCAGTTTTATCAAGTCATTGACTTCAACGGTTTCGAATGGAGGGCAAATGATGACCACGGCTTTTTCTCGGACAATTTTGATGATGCCATTCACCCTGATTGGACAACGGTAATTGGTTCTTGGTTAATTGGAAGTGAAACGCTTCAGCAGACGGATGAAGCCATTGGTAATTCAAATATTTATGCAGATCTCAATCAAGATGACGAAGATGTTTATCTCTATCATTGGGCAGGTAAAATTGCGGGGGTAGGCGCTGATAAAAGGGCAGGTTTTCATTTTATGTGTGATAATCCCACCCTCACGAATCACGGTAATTCTTATTTTGTATGGTTCAGAGAGGATAACGATAAGATTCAAGTGTATAAAGTGATTGATGATGTATTTACCTTAGAAGAAGAGGTTGTTTATGCGTTCTCACCTGACACCTGGTATGACTTTAAAACGATTTATGATAAAACAACAGGTGAAATTCACGTTTGGGTAAATAATGCACACGCCGTAACTTGGGTGGATGATGATCCTTATGTCACAGGTAATTCAATTTCTTTTCGCTCTGGAAATGCAATTTATTCCGTCAATAATTTAAAAGTGTATCATAGCCGAACTGAAGAGAGTACAATAGAGGTGGGACCATTAGGTGATGCGCGTTATCAGAATACGGATCCTTATACCCCAGCAGCTAAAGTCAAGTCAATTGTTGTGGATAGCGCACTAAATGTTTCTACCATAGCAGACCAATTGCTAGCTATTGATTGGACTCCACCTTTGCCGATTGCTTTTTTGAATGACGGGCTAGATGCCGATATTTCCACAACAACATCAAATACCGAGTTAAAGGCAAATTGGGCGATAACAGATGATCCAAATTCAGGCATTGCTCGCTATTGGTATTGTATCGGCACAAGTCCCGGAGATATAGATGTCGTAGACTGGACAGATAATTGGTTTGCCGATTCTGTTATCCACACAGGACTATCGTTAACGTTAGGTGACTCCTATTATTTTTCCGTAGCTGCAGAGAATGGGGCGGGCCTATGGTCAGAAACAATCTATTCAAATGGTCAAACGCTAATTGAACCAACAGAACCGCCTGTAGCTTATTTTATGACGGATCATACGAACTTATGTGGCATTGATTCAATTAAACTCGAAAATGGCAGTTTTGATGCCATTTCTTATGAATGGTTTATTCCTGCAGGAACGCCCTCATATTCAACAGCTGTAAATCCTTATGTGCGTTTTGATATCACTGGTTTCCATGCGGTGACTTTGATTGCGACAGGACCAGGTGGGGTGGATACCCTCACCCAAACAATAGCCGTGGAGCTAGACGATCCACCTATTTCAATCTTTACGCCAAGTAGTGACCTTATTTTTATTGGTGATCCTTTGGTGACGTTTGCAAATAGTTCGGAAAATGCTGATGGCTATTACTGGAATTTTGGTGATGGTGCGGTTTCCACTGACGAAAATCTATGGCACGCTTTTGCTTCTACAGGTGACTTTCCTGTTTCACTCATTGCAATCAACGGTGATTGCCCAAATGATACCTCAATCGTTGTGATTAAGGTGAGAGATGTAGATGGAATTGAGGAGGAATCCCAGCTTCATTTAACGATTTATCCGAATCCCAGCAATGATTATGTCCAAGTAACGTGGGATGATGATGGCATTGGACTAACGACTTATCATGTCTATGATTCGCAAGGTAGAATTGTTCTTGAAGGTACTGAACTAAATTCAAATCTCGAACTGAATGTTGGGCAATTGGCTGAAGCCGTATATCAATTAAAATTGATGATCGAAGAGGAGGTTGTGACAACCAAATTTATTGTTGCGCACCATTAGTAAGCCTATTTTCGCTTTTGTCCTTTTTCTGCTTTGCATTTCATATTTTGATCTTATCTTTAGGGATGAAGTTAATTCATTAAGATTGAGATATGAAAAATGTTACCCTCCTTGTAGTTTTGATTTTTGCAACTGTTAACAGTTTTGCTCAGAAAAAAGAGAAATCTGCTGAAGATCAAAAAGAGATGATCAATAGCGGACTTGTTTCCGGCTTGGTATGGCGAAATATAGGTCCTTCTTTAACTGCAGGTCGTATTGCCGATTTGGCAGTTAATCCTAAAAATCCCAGCGAATATTATTTAGCAGTTGCCTCTGGCGGTGTCTGGAAAACAACAAATAACGGAACAACATTTGATCCAATTTTTGATGGAGAAGGTTCGTATTCGATTGGTTGTATCACAATTGATCCAACTAGTTCTTCAACCGTTTGGGTAGGAACGGGTGAGAACAATAATCAACGTTCAGTCGCCTATGGAGATGGAGTCTACAAATCGCTCGACGGCGGTATGTCATGGAAAAATATGGGACTTAAAAATTCCGAGCATATTTCAAAAGTGATTGTCGATCCTCGAAATTCAGATATAGTGTATGTCGCCGCTTATGGTCCATTATGGTCAGAGGGTGGTGATAGGGGTGTCTATAAAACGATCAATGGCGGCGAAACGTGGGAACGCATTCATTTTGTGTCTGAGAATTCAGGTGCAGCAGATTTAATTATGGATCCTCAAAATCCGGATGTGCTTTATCTTTCTTCACACCAACGAAGACGTCATGTATTCACGTATATAGGTGGAGGGGAAGAGAGTGCACTTTATAAAACAACGGATGGCGGTAAAACATGGCGATCGATTAACGCCGGTTTGCCAGCGGGTAAAATGGGGCGGATTGGTTTAGCTGTTTCTCCTGCAGATCCAACACATGTCTATGCGATTGTAGAAGCTGAAGAGGGGAAAGGTGGTTTTTTCTGCTCGATCAATAAAGGTGAAAGTTGGGAAAAACGATCTGGCTTTAATACAAGTGGGAATTATTACCAAGAGATTTATTGCGACCCTTATGACGTGGATAAAATATTTAGTATGGACACGTGGTTGTATCATTCCG
>JALQVX010000377.1 GCA_023263555.1 Crocinitomix sp. | reverse complement strand
AGCCTTAATAAAATGTTCCTTTTCGTCGTAAACCGTCATGGCAAAACCGAGGTTATATTCCATCCAACTATTGAAAGAAATGTTCACCAATTGATCGCTGATATCCGGTCCCCATAAAGAAGGATAAACCAGCTCATTTTGCGCTAATTTCAAGAGCTCTGGTGACAAGTGGTCAACATTCAAAAACGTTCTATTCTTAACGCCAAAACTAATCGCCATTGTTGGGCTAATCGTAACCATGGCATTTAAGATGTCCACGTTTGATTCGAAATAACCGTTGCGTTCAGCCGACTTTGGGTTTGCAAATTCGAAGAAATTACCTTTCCCACTATTGATTGTATCATTTGCTTGATCGCTTGGATAAATCTTACCGAAATTTGGATCACTTTGCCAATTTTGAACGGCTAAATCAGTGGTATCAAAAGATTGAGTCCACCAATATGGCATTAAATGTGGATTGAAATAAATGTGATTATTGTAGGCCGATAAAGAAACCGCACCAAGTGTAACGTCCACAACGAAACGACTATCTGCAATATTTGCAGGGTTTAAATCACCTCCCGAAACTCCGGAGTAATTGCTTTGTCGATAACCCATAAAATCTTGCGCTATCGATCCAGTCGAAACCGCAAAAATAAAGGCAAATAAAAAGAGTATTTTTTTATTCATAACGTGGCTTATTTAATTTTCTGTTCGTTAATTTTTTGTCCGTCAAATGTGTAAAGGTGGGTTTCATTGAGACCAAAAACAGTGGGCTGTATCGTTTGACTCATTAATAAAAGTCTACCTTCTTGATTTAGCAAATATAAACTATTATTGGAATTATTGAAGAAAACATAGCGAAACGTAACGTTAAAGTCAACTGAAATGAAACGATTCGCGTCTTCTGGTTTTAAAATTTCTTGTTCCAAATACCCTGAAGTATTGAAAATAAGAATACGTGCAGGCTCCTCTATTACTAAAACTGGAGCATCACCATTGACCCATCTTGCACTCACCGTATTTACATTAAGATCTAATTTCAATGAATCGGTATAGCCATCTTTTAAGAATCGGGTATAGATATATTGATTCGCATACCCCAGTTTATGCACTAACTCTTCGTTTTTGCCAATAACAAAGTCCGATTCATTCGGTAATTTTGTGGACGTTGTCGGACCAAAACGATTCTCACCCCTTCTATTTAGTAAATGTACTTTTGAGTTTACATCTTTGAAGGTTAGGAAATCAATTCCATTTATTTGAGTGTAAAAAGCTGAACCTGTAAGTGGCGCTTGAATAGTTGAAAAATTCCATCCCGTCACTTCTTTGCCCATTTCATTATAACACGCCACACGCTTATCGAAAACCAAAAAGAAGCGATAGTCGAAAGCGTTGTCATAATTCACGCACATCCCCCCCTTTAATGTCTCGTACATATTTAAAGCAAGGTTTGGAATTTTATTCCCTTCCAAACTGTAAACCGCAAATCCCTGTTGCATAAAAAGTGCCACCTCGACCTTGCCATCATTTTCTAGATCGATAAATTCAGGTGCGAACAATAAAGGACTTGAAAGGTCAACTTGCCATGATATATTTCCATCCGCACCTATCAGCGCTAATTTTTGATTGGAGGCAATGAGGATTTCACCTGTTCCTTTTTCTTTTAGGGGTATTATATAAAGTGGTTCAAATGGTGCTTCGATAGCGTTTCCTTTATCAGTAGAGTTGAGTGTGTTACCATGAATAGACAAGCCTGTTTTTGCGTGTATCCGTTTATCCTTTTCCAACCAGGTTATATTTTCACTGATGAGCGAATCGCCATCAAATGCAAGTTCAATAATATGTGCCTTTAAAGGAGTTGATCTCAAATAAGCAGCCATCATTTGTTCATTTTGATAGAGTAAATTTCCCGTTTGAATTTCGGCCAAATACCACTGAATAGCTTCCAATGAATTCCCCATGACATTTACATTTTCAAACTCGGTATAATGCGTTAATTTCTGAGAGAGGGCAGGAATTTCAAGTGACCAATTAAAGTTGGATTCAAACGGCATGATTTCAAAATTTTTCACCGTCGTATATGCAATCGGCAGTGTATCAACCTTCGCCGTTATTGTTTGTTCTTCTAAAATTAAGCGAAGGTCACGTTGATCATTTTGAGGTGCAATTAGCAATTCGAATTCACCCTTTTTGAAAACCACGATTCCTCCCTCAATCCAACTATAAGCTTCTTCTCTCGGCGTCTTAAAAAAAGCCGATTTATCGTCTGTAAAGCGACTTGACCCATAGAATGTTGCCTGTTCAAAACGAGCGGGAATTTTAGTAAGTAAGACCGCATGCTCAATTGCAGTTCCTTTCACGGTGGAACCCGTATCATTCCATATCTTGTAAACCTGATGATAGGCAATGATGGTGCGTGTATAGTTCACCGAATCATTAAACACGATATAGTCAGCATTGGTCTGCGGTTCAATATGCGTGACAAAACGAGGTAAAAAATCGATTGAACTAATATGGGTAAATAAACCGTATTGACGCATATAGCACTCCGTCTGATTTAAAAGCAGACGATCGTCATTCAAGACCGCATCTATTTCAAAACGTAGCTTTAATTCTTCTACAATTTCATTCAGGGTTAAGAATTGATTTTTAAAAACCAAGCTAAAGTCAGTGGGTGACAAAGAGACAAAACAGGACGAACCAAGCAGGTCATTATAGGGACTAGCTTGATTTTCCCATAATTTTTCGAACCCTGAGGACAATGAAGTATTGACTTGGATTTCTTGAAACTGATACGGTGTATCGACGCGTTTTAAAAAGCGATCCAAATCAGTTATTAGAAGAGATGAACTTTGGTTTGGCAATTCAAACGATCGATAGGTGAAACGTTGCGATTGTTTTTCATACAATATAAAGGCAAGCGCAGAAAAAAGGCTTGTAAGGAGAACAATAGCTATGATTCGTACAATTTTCACGCGTTTGACGGTTTTAACACACAAATGTATGATAATTGCACCTCCTTAATCCTACCAAACAGAAGAGGATATACACAACAAAATGTGAATCGAAAAAGAGCTAGTCCATACTTAATCAGCAAGTAATTTAAAGGTCATGCGGTGAAATGGAGATGGACCATGTTCAAGAATCATAGCGCGGTGAGATTTGGTAGGATACCCTTTATTTTGATTCCATCCATAATGCGGAAATTGCTGATGCAATTCATCCATCAAGGCATCACGGTGAGTTTTTGCTAGAATAGATGCGGCAGCTATGGCGAGATACTTCGAATCACCCTTGACAATACACGCATGATCTATTGCTGGGTAGGGATTAAAACGATTGCCATCAATCAATAAAAAATCAGGAACTTGTTTCAATTGGCGAACGGCGCGGTGCATGGCTTCAAAAGAGGCATTCAAAATATTTATTTTGTCGATTTCAAGATGATCCACCACCCCAATACCATAAGCGATCGCTTCGGCCTTAATAATCGGTTCAAGGGCATCTCTTTTCCTTTCGGACAATAATTTAGAATCTGTTAATATCTCATTTTTAAAATTCTTCGGCAATATAACGGCAGCTGCAACAACAGGACCTGCTAAACAACCCCTTCCAGCTTCATCACAACCAGCCTCGACCTGGCCTTTTTTATAATAGGTTTGCAATCCCATAATTTCATTTTTTTTTCAATCGTTTGAAGAATAATTTCACGTCCGATATCAATGGATTAATTCAAATTTAATATATTTACAACAACCTTTGGCACATAAATTGCGTCTGATGGTTAGTGAAAAGAAAAACCGTTTGTGATTTGACAATAATCAAAACAGAGACATTTAATAAAAAAGACATGAAAAAGATTTTAGGTTTAGTGGCAGCGTTGATGATTACAGCTTTTACATTTGCTCAATCAACGGTAACATTCAAAGATGCAAGTCCTAGTTATAACAAAACAGCGACTTCTACATTCAACTTTACCTTTAGTGCGGTCCACACACCGGAAGATATTAAAAGTAACGCAGCGTATTACGAAAGTTACTTTACGGTTACCGTAACACCTGCAGGCGAAGCTGGTAATACAGTTACAATTAGCTTGGTGGAAGACAACGAAATGGCGCGTAGAGTAATCATGCGTTTGTTGGTCAACTTAGATATTAAGATGATTATGGTGAATGGAGCTGAGATGGATAGAAATGACTTTATGACCAAATATATTATGGTCGATTAATTCAAAATAGCATAACTACGTTTAAAACGTCTGCTCTCTGAGTGGACGTTTTTTTTTACATCTGCTTGAGACTTTGATCAAATTTTCACGGAATCATAAAAAAACAGATTTAAAAGTTTTGAAGCAATCCCTTTTTT
>JALQVX010000361.1 GCA_023263555.1 Crocinitomix sp. | reverse complement strand
ACTCATTTTCATAATAATCATCTCGCACTAAATCAGCATTTTTAGTAAATGCGATATAGACCATTGAGCCAATAAAGGTCATAAATGCAAGCATAAAAATTGTTATTCCTTTTCCCCAATTCATAATTAAACCCTTAAAATCCTGGTCCACTAAAGTTGATATCTTCTTCTTCAAGCAATTCTCCTTCAGCATATAGACCGATTACTACTCTTGTTTTTGGACCTTCAATGTCCTTCTCGTTCATGCGAACGATTACTTGTTTTTTCAGGCGTTCTCCTTTTTCAATTGAAAAATCTCCCCCGACAACTTCTACTTCTGCATTGCCACTCATAACCCGTAATTCAAGGTCGTGTTCATCATTTGATTTGTTCAAAATATCCGCTTCGTATAAGTTGACAATCATAGTATCATTTTGATGTGAGTAAGATGTTCCGCGAATACCCAAAATTTTAAATTCAACCTCTGACCTTGATAGTATAAGCGCTGTCAGGAGTCCCATAATTGCAAACATTAACACGATATACGCTTTTGCTCTTGCGCTTAATTTCCATTTTGTTCCTGTGCGTATACCTTCTTCTGAATCGTACCGAATAAGTCCTTTTTCCAAGCCAACGCGATCCATCATTCCATCACAGGCATCCATACATAAGGTGCAACTTACACATTCTAGTTGCGTGCCATTACGTATATCAATGCCTGTTGGACATACATTCACACACAAGTGACAATCGATACAATCTCCTTTTCCAGCTGCTGCACGATCTTCCGTTTTTCGCATTGGCGCACGATCTTCACCGCGCTTATGATCATAGGCCACTACGATCGAATTTTTGTCCAATAAAACACCTTGAAGTCTACCGTAGGGACAAACAGTGGTACAAACTTGTTCGCGAAACCAAGCAAATACAGCGAAGAAAACGGTGGTGAAAATAAGGAGCGCAGCCAAACCACCGACATGGTTCGAAGGATCGTCTATGATGATATCTTTTAACTCTTCAATTCCTATGATATAGGCTAAAAATGTATTGGCAATTAAAAAAGAGATCAACCAAAATATGCCCCATTTCAAACTTCTTTTATAAATTTTATGACGGTTCCAAGGCATCCGATCGAGCTTTTTTTGCTCGTTCCAATCACCATCAATCCAGTATTCTATTCGGCGGAATACCATTTCCATGAAAATGGTTTGGGGGCAAACCCAACCACAAAACAGTCGCCCGAATACAACGGTGAAAACGATCACTAAGACGATCATTGCCACCATGGCAAATGCAAAGATGAACATGTCTTGCGGCCAAAAGATCTGACCAAAGATGACAAATTTTCGTTCGAGAATATTCGCCATCAATAAGGGTTCTCCATCTATTTTGATAAATGGTCCTGCAAATAGGAAAGCTAAGAGCGAGTACGCAATAACTTGCCTCTTGTTGAAATATTTACCGAGTTGTTTTTTCGGAAATACCCAGATACGTTTTCCGTCTGCATCAACCGTGGCGATTTTATCTCTAAACTCGTCAAATCTGCCTTCTTGTCCCATTTTTCTAATTCAAATGAAGTTCTCGTTACTCTTCTACACCTTGAGGTTCTTTACCTGTTGGAGGTGCGATATAATCCAATTGCAATACATAAGATGAAACAGCTTGAATTTTATCGGCGGCTAATAAATTTTTCCACGCAGCCATACCATTTTGAGGTTTACCCTCTGAGATTGTCGTGAAAACAGAGGTAATATCTCCTCCATACATCCAAAATGCATCTGTTAAATTAGGACCAACGCCTCCCATTCCTTTTTCCATATGACAAGAAACGCAATAGGTTTCGAACACTTCACGACCAGCTGATAAGGTCGCTGCATCCGTTAATAGTTCAGCTGTTTCTGCAGTGATCATTTCAGGGTGGAGTGATTTGTATTCCGCCATTTGACGTTCGCCTTCTTCCATTTCAAGTTCGTATTCTGCCTGTTGTAAAGGTCCGATTTCCAATACTTGGTAATAGAAGAAATAAACGAATGCCCAAACAATGGTAATGTAAAAACCATATTTCCACCATGGCGGTAATTGATTGTCTAACTCCTTAATTCCGTCATAATCATGGTCGAGTAGGATAGATGCTTCTTCCTCAATTGGAACATAATTCGTAAGAGTTTTACCCAATTTTTTCCAACGGAACATTTTACGCAAAACGATCACATCCGAAATACTGCCTTTCACAATTCCAGCAAAATAGATGATAAACATAATCAAGACAATATCGACTACGATATACGTCCAAAAAACAGTGTCAGAGAAAGGGATTAAACTAGTGCCTTGAGCGGCAGGAGCGGCCATTGCTTGACTTGAAACAAACAATCCTATGAGTGCTAAAAGCGCTTTTGGTGTATGGTTCTTTTTTGTTAAATCTTGCTTATACTTGAGTATGTTCTTTGTTGAATTGGCCATACTCATCATGAAAGCCAATAAAAGAAAAGTGAAAATGGTCATCACAGTGAACAAAGTCGTCGAACTTACACCTAGCTGCTCGTATATAGGCGCACTTGCGGGCGCAACTGAACCAGCGGCAGGGGCAGTAACGACATCCTGTGCCATTATCAGGGTTGTCGAAAACAGTAATCCTAAAAATAGGTATGTCTTTTTAGATTTTTCTGAAATATTCATGTTCTTGATTTTTAATCAGTTATCTTCCAATGGAATGTTTTTAATTTCGTCTCTGGTCTTTTTGTCTGATTTGAAAATATAGATTCCCAATCCTACGAAAAAGGTGAAAAAAATGACCAGTGAGATGATGGGATAGATTTCTATCCCATCAATGCTCGTTAAGTGTCCTTTGATATAGCTCAACATTATTCTAAAATTTTAGTAGAATCTTCGGGCGTTGCCAAAGTTTCAGGTTCAACATCAATTGCAGCCTCAATTGGCGCAACCTCTTCAACAGGATTTGCTTTGTTGATATCCGATCCCAATCTTTCGAGATAAGCGATCACTGCAATTACCTCCATATCAGCACGTGCATGCTTAATTTCAGGATCTTGCGAAATAATCAATTGATAAATCTCTTCTGCTTGCTTGTTCAGATCAGTGATTGCTTGGCTTTCATATCCTTCTGGATAAGGAACACCCAAGGTGCGCATGGCTGAAATTTTTGCTTCGGTAAGTGAGACATCTAATTTGTCTGTTAACCAAGTATAAGCCGGCATGATTGACTCTTTTTGATAGACTCTCGGATCTAACATGTGCTTGTAGTGCCAAGACTCAGATTTGTTCATGTTATTACCTTTTCCTGAACGGTGCAAATCTGGACCTGTACGTTTAGAACCCCATTGGAACGGGTGATCGTAAATATATTCACCTGCTTTTGAGTATTCCCCGTAGCGCATGACTTCATCTCTGAACGGTCGTACCCATTGTGAGTGACAGTTATAACAACCTTCTCTTACATAGATGTCGCGTCCTTCTAATTCAAGCGGTGTATATGGTTGAACCGAACTAATTTTA
>JALQVX010000264.1 GCA_023263555.1 Crocinitomix sp. | reverse complement strand
ACAGTCGCCGTTCCAACCATGCTTAAAGCAAAAAATGTTACACCAAAAGAATCCTCTTACGACAAATTAATGGACCAAGTAGGATTTAATCATTTACCTAATCAGGAGAATAAAACTATGAATTCAGTAGTGCACAAAGCGACCACCAGAGGACATGCAAATCATGGCTGGTTGGATTCGCACCACACTTTTAGCTTTGCGAATTACCACAATCCCGAGCGTATGCATTTTGGCGTACTGCGGGTTTTAAATGACGATCAAGTCGCTGGAGGAAAGGGTTTCGGAACGCATCCGCACGACAATATGGAAATAATTTCCATTCCACTCGAAGGCGATTTGGAGCACAAAGACAGTATGGGAACAGTGGCGACCATTAAACATGGCGATTTGCAGGTCATGAGTGCAGGAACGGGAATTTTCCATAGCGAATACAATAAAAATGCCGATAAAGCGGTGAAATTTTTGCAAATCTGGGTTTTTCCAAATAAGAAAAATGTAGAACCGCGTTACGATCAAATCACCTTGAATGCAATCAAAAAAGACAATGAGTTTTACCAAGTTTTGTCGCCAAATAAGGACGATCAAGGCGTGTGGATTCATCAAGACGCCTGGTTTAGTATGGCCAATTTCGATTCGTCAAAATCCACAACCTATACCTTAAATAAAAAGGACAACGGTGTTTACCTCTTCGTTATCGAAGGCGAAATTGAAGTCAACGGACAAAAATTAGAAAAACGTGACGGATTTGGAATTTGGGACATTTCAAATTTAACCGTTAAATCCCTAACAAACAGCAAGGTGCTTTTAATGGAAGTGCCCATGCAGTTGAATTAAATCAATAAACTTAAAAATTATAACTATGAGTACAACAAAATGGGCAATTGACCCAGCACACAGCGAAGTTACCTTTAAGGTAAAACACATGATGATTTCCAACGTAACCGGATATTTTGCCTCTTTTAATGCAACAGCCGAAACAACGAAAGACGATTTTTCAACGGCAGCAATAAACGTGGCAATCGATATCGACTCAATCAATACAAAAAATGAAGATCGCGACAATCACTTAAAGTCACCCGATTTCTTCAACGCTTCAGAATTTCCAAAAATGACCTTCAAATCAACCGGTCTCGTTGGCGATAAATTAACAGGCGAATTGTCTATCCGCGACATAACAAAAGAGGTCGTTTTAAACGCTGATTTTAACGGAATCGCAGTCGATCCTTATGGGCAAACAAAAGCCGGTTTCGAATTGTCAGGCGAAATTAACCGTAAAGATTTCGGTCTAACGTGGAACGCCATCACTGAGGCAGGAAGTATCGTTGTTTCAGACAAAATTAAATTACAAATCGAAGCACAGTTTATCAAACAATAACATTTCCCGTTCCTACTTTTTAAGGTCTCTGCATACGTGTAGAGGCCTTTTTTATTTCTTTTTTAGCCGCCATTTCCCGTCTTACGCTATAGTTTGCTCCCGCCACTTTGCTCCACTAAAGCACGCAGCAGTTTCCGCCGGTCACTGCCACCTGCTAAGTTTCCCAAAAGTGCCACTTCGCAAAACTGCCGCTTCACCCGCGGGCGGACGTAAATTCAAAACTTTACTTTCTAATAAAAATCGCTTATATTTGCTTAGAGGCATTGGTTGTGTGTATCATCCAAATTCTTCGTGTTAGAAAAAAATAAAAACAATATGAAGCAAGTAACATTAAATATCCCAGATGGTAAATTTGATTTCTTCATGGAATTATTTGAAAAGCTTGGCTTAGACACACAAACAACGCTTGAAATTCCCGAATGGCAAAAAGAGTTAGTGCTAAATCGAATAAAAGCTAGCAATAATAATCCCGAACGACTTTTAGATTGGGAGAATGTGAAAGATAGTTTTAAATTGGATTAGGTGGCCTTTCGTATCAAAATTGAACCTGAAGCGCGAGTTGATATTCAATCGGCTATTGATTGGTATAATGAACAAAAAAAAGGCTTAGGTAAAAGGTTTTTTAAAGAAACTCAAACAGCATTAAAAGTGCTATCTCAAAATCCATTCTATCAAAAAAGATATGAAAATGTTTATTGTTTTCCACTCAAAAAATTCCCTTATTTAGTTCATTTTACAATAAATGAAGAGAATCGCGTCGTTATTATTCGCGCAATCTTTCATACTTCTTTAAATCCTAAAGGTTGGAAAAATCGTCCTTGATGTTACAAAATTCAACTGTAAAGAATTTCTTTGGCATCCAGCGGCCAAGTTTCCCGAAAGTGCCACTTCGTAAAGCTGCCGCTTCACCCGCGGGCGGGTGAACGGATACAAACTCACGCATTAAATTATACTTCCTAAATCCAACCAACCCCCAAATCCGTACTTCTAGTAAAACAAACCATGAAGTTCAAAATTTCAATCCTAAATATCCTCTTTGTATATGTGTTAGCAGCAGGTTGCTTTAGTTTCATCACCTTAAAAACCGCAATGGATAAGCCTTCTAGCCATACAGAAAAAGAGCAACTTTCCTATCTCGCCTTGGGAGATTCATATACCATTGGTGAATCCGTGGCAGAAAATGAACGCTGGCCAGTGCAATTGGTTGCTGCCCTCAATACCAATCAATTGGCTGTGCAACAACCTGTCATCATTGCAAAAACAGGTTGGCGAACGGATCAAATGTTAAGTGCAGCAAGACTTCAATTAGGTTCAAAAAAGTTTGACATGGTATCCTTACTCATTGGGGTCAATAATGAATTTCAAGGAAAATCAGTCGCCTCTTTTGAAACGGAATTTAAAACCTGTTTATCCTATGCCATTCAAAAATGTAATCATGGTAAAAAAGGGGTCTTCGTACTTTCCATTCCCGATTATGGCTACACCCCATTTGGAGAATACGACCAACGAAAAATATCCAAACGAATCGATCAATACAATGCGGTTTGTAAAGTAATTTCAGCCGAATTAGGCGTTGCTTATTACGATATCACTCCTATCTCTAGAAATGGATTAACGCAAGAAAACTTAGTCGCTAATGACGGCTTACATCCTTCTGGCGAGCAATATCGTTTATGGGTGAATAGGTATTACCAAGAAATTTTAGTGCAGCTTCGTGAAATGTAATTGTGTTAAATGACCTATCTTAGGCGCTTAACACCCTGCTGAATGAAAAATGTTTTACTGATTTTATTGGTGGTTCTGTCGTTTTCCATAAACGCACAAAATCATGAAAATGATACACTTCTGCCTCTTCAGGCTACCGAATTCGTACCTAAAAATGATACGCTCTATTGCAATCACCTTGATGAGGTTAATCAATTGATTTATAAGAATCAATTTGAGGATTGCGAAAACATTTATGAAGTATATACCATTAGCTATATATATGAACTAACTAAAACAGATTTGTCCCTCGAACGAATTGAAAAAGTGTGGGATTATGCGTTAAAAGAAAGAACGACCACTTTCCAACTATCATCAAAAAGCACGACCGAAGAAAAATCAATCGTTTATAATTGGGAGAGTAAAATGAGTGCAATTATTGTCATTAAAACGGATCAAATCGATACATGGGGATATACCGCCTGGATTAATGAAGTTAATGATACCATTCAAAAATATCCGTTTCTTATTGATCAATGGCACGGAATTTCTTTTGACCGAATAGATTACGGAGGTTATAATTATGTCACGCTGCAAATGAAATGGAATAAAGGGGTATTGGTCGACGTCATCAATGAGAACGTTGTTTTTATCAAGGGTTATAAAAAGAAAATGCTTGAAGAAGATTTTATTGAAATCATCAATAATCAAACCAACGGCCCAATAGTTTACCCCGTTCTCGTTCCGTATGAATTACACAAAGGTGTGCAGGAAGACATTATTCTCTTTACAGAAAAATCGTTCTTTCGCACATCTAATGAAATGGAATTCTATGAACGAATTGAACAAATTCTTAAACGCGTAAAAAAATCGTACTCATAGTTCGCTGATTTAGTAAAAGGAGCAAACCTTCACCCCCAAAAGTGATAATCGTCACTATTCGTTCCACTTTCATTAGCGACCTTAGCTTAACTAAAATTAACGTCTTATGAAAAAAAATATGGGTTCAGTGGACCAAATGGTTCGCATCATTGTCGCAATAACGATAGCAATTTTGTTTTTCATGGGAATCATTCCCGGAACATTAGGGATCGTTCTATTAATCATTGCAGGTGTATTCTTGATTACTGGGTTTGCTCGGACATGTCCCTTGTATATGCCTTTTGGAATTAATACCTGCGCAAAAAAAGATAAATAGTAGTTCCGTAAATTATCCTGTTCACAGCGATAAAATTTTCTTGGAAAAATGAATGGTCATGCGAATCGTCTGACCATTTTTTTATTACTTTGGTTTCAACTTTAAATCGATCTCACATGTTGAAAAATAAACTTTTACTTGTAGCCTTTCTAGTTCTAGGCTCCATGTTTCCAATAAACGGGTTTTCTGCCAAATACAGGAGTGCTGAAGGAAAAATGTCAATCAAATTGCTCGGCGAATATAAGGTGACCGAAGAGGAACATGATTATGGCAAAACGGTTAAGGTGAATGGTGAATTTGAAACCTATACCTATTTTATTTCTTATACCTTGCATAAGGAGAAAATCACGGATCATTACGGTCTAGCAAAAACAGGATTGGACGGTTTTGTGGAGGCATTAAATGGAACGATCCAAAAGCAAGCAGATTGGTTTGTTAAAAAGAATCGTGGGGTGCGGGCAATGATTAACATGAATGAATACGATCAACAAGTTGATTATGGGTGTATCTTAGCCGTTAATATTCAATACCAAGTTGCGATTTTAGGTGCGCCAGCGGAGTGGATACAAAAAAAAGTAGACGCCATTTTTAAATCCTTTAAAATCTCGAAATAGTTTTGTTCACATTATTCCCGCTTAAAACACGAATTTCACGTTTGCTTGCTGTATTCTTATTGATGCAGTTGCACGCATGCGCTCCATCTGAAGAAAGAAATTCACTTGTAGACAATGTTGATGCGAATGCAGAAGAGCAGGTTGTGAATGACGAAGAACAGATCATGTTTTTCAAAATGCTGGAGTCGCGGAAGGATCGGGAAGTTATGGGAATTCAAGGAATGGTTTTCACTATGACCGAACTTGATGAACGCAAGGAGCGCGAGACAACCTATGACTTTGACGAATTGGGCAATATCACAAATCAAACAACCTTGTTCAATACTGGGAGAACCTACAGTGAAGGTGAGGGGAAAACGGAAGAATGGAAATTTGATGAGCAAGGGTTGCCTTTAAGTTGTGACGTCTATTTTCAGGGTGAATTAGCCCATAGTTATACCTATTCTTACGATTTTCTAGCGCGAAAAAAAACAACTGCTTATTATGCGAGTGACGGCTCTTTTTTATCGAAAACCGTCTATGCATTTGATGAGCAAGGAAATATGATTTCAACCATAGAGGAAAATGTAATGGGTGCTCGCACACGGGAAGTCTTTGAATACAATGATCGAAATTTAAAGGTGAGTGAATTACGGATAGATGAAAATCAGGGAGATACCTTACTTGAATTTAGCTATGCGTATGAATATGATTCCGAAACGAACTGGACAAAACGATTGACGATTTCACCGAATGATACGACCTCTTTTTTGAGAACCTATCGCTATCAATAGGTGTTGCCCACTTCTTTTTTGACTATCTTGGACGCGTAAATAAAACGTTTGAAAAACTCGTCATTTGAAAGACATTCTCCTCATAACACCGCCTTTTACGCAACTGAATACACCGTATCCTGCAACCGCCTATTTAAAAGGGTTTTTGAAGACAATCGGACAGGATGCGTTTCAACTTGATTTGGGAATTGAGGTCATTCTTGCCCTTTTCTCGAAAAAGGAAATGGAAAAGGTGTTTGAATTTGCTGCGAAGCAAGAAACCATTCAATCCGAAAATGCACAACGTATTTATGCCCTTCGAACGCATTATTTGACAATTTTAGATGAGGTGATGCTTTTTTTGCAAGGCCACAATCAAACCTTTGCCCGCCAAATTTGCACCGATCATTTTCTTCCGCAAGCCAGTCGCTTTAATCAATTGGATGACCTCGAATGGGCGTTTGGAACTATGGGAATGCAAGACAAAGCCAAACATCTCGCCACGCTTTTTTTGGAAGATTTATCTGATTTTATCATTGAATGCATTGATCCTCATTTTGGGTTTAGCCGTTACGCCGAACGATTGGGGCAAAGTGCAAATTCATTTGATGAAATGTATGCAGAGTTGAATGCAGAGCAAACTTATATTGATAGGCTTACAATTCGAATATTAGCGCATCAGCTTGAAGAACTTCAACCTAAATTAGTTTGTTTTTCTGTTCCTTTTCCGGGGAATTTGTACAGTGCCTTTCGCTGTTCACAATCTATAAAGGCGAATTATCCAAGCGTAAAAATTGCTATGGGTGGAGGTTTTCCCAATACAGAGTTGCGTGAAGTGAATGATCCGCGTGTCTTTGAATTTGTCGATTTCATCACCTTGGATGATGGCGAATTACCCATTGAATTAGTGGTTTCGAATGTCTTGAATCCAACGGCGGAAAATCCGTCTTATCAGCAATTCAAACGAACCTTTTTCTGTGAAAATGGAGTGGTGGTTTATCAGAACAATTCGTCCCGCAGTGATTACAAGCAAAGTGAAGTTGGCACCCCCGATTATTCAAATTTAAAATTGGATCACTATGTATCGGTCATAGAGATTGCCAACCCCATGCACAGTTTGTGGAGCGACGGGCGTTGGAATAAACTCACCATGGCACACGGTTGCTATTGGGGCAAATGTACCTTTTGCGATATCTCTTTGGATTATATTAAAATTTATGAACCCATAGCCGCAAAAATACTGGTCGATCGAGTAGAGGACCTCATTGCACAAACAGGCGAAACAGGTTTTCATTTTGTGGATGAGGCAGCACCACCATCCTTGATGAAAGCATTTGCCTTGGAGATCCTGAAAAGACAGTTAACGATAACATGGTGGACCAATATTCGCTTCGAGAAAAACTTTACAGCCGACTTGTGCCACTTATTAAAAGCTTCGGGTTGTATTGCCGTTTCTGGAGGATTGGAAGTGGCATCTGATCGTCTTTTAGCATTGATTGATAAAGGCGTGAGTGTTGAGCAGGTGGCGCAAGTAACACGCAATTTCACAGATGCACAAATTATGGTGCATGCTTATTTGATGTACGGTTATCCAACCCAAACCATTCAAGAAACAGTGGACAGTTTGGAAATGGTGCGGCAATTATTTGAAATCGGAATTATTCAGTCTGGATTTTGGCATCAATTTGCTTTAACGGCGCATAGCCCAATCGGATTAAATCCGGAAGCGTACGGTATCATTCCCGATTTGAAACAGATCCACTTTGCAAATAACGATATTGATTTTAAAGATAAGACAGGAATCGATCATTCGAAATTTAGTTTTGGTTTGAAAAAATCGCTTTTTAATTATATGCACGGAATAGGATTTGAACTTCCCCTACACGAGTGGTTTGATTTTAAAATTCCGCGCACAACTATTCGGAAAAATTACATTGAAAACGCCCTTCAAAACGAGACTTATTTTACGGCCAAATCAACGCATAAGATTATTTGGTTAGGATCAGAACCAAGCGTTGAGCGTACTTCAAAATCAAAAAAAGGACAAACCTGGGAGATCATGAAATTGACCTTTCATTTTCCAACAGATATTCTGACGATCAATTTAGACAAGGAGAAGGGAGAATGGTTCGTAAAAGAATTAGAGAATCTGAAACCAAGTGCCGAAAACCTGCTTACCTTTGCGCAATTAAAAGCACGGTACGAGGAAGAATTTGATGATTTTGAACTTTTTTGGTATTCGAAACCTATCAATCAACTCAAAGAAAACGGACTTTTAGCAATTTAGACCAGCAAGATGGAGAAGTTTGGGATATATCTCTAAATGTAAGTGGATACTTTATTGCTGAGGTTACCAAGGAGCCAGATATATATGCTAAATTTCAACCATATACTGAATACAACGATATAGTTGAAGTTTCCAATCTCTTCACTGTGCAGTCCAAGTGGTGTGAGGATGTGGAAGAATTCGTGGATACACACATCGGCCATACCGTCAAGTACGCTTGTGCCGCCAAAATCT
>JALQVX010000152.1 GCA_023263555.1 Crocinitomix sp. | reverse complement strand
GTAGATGCACTTTTAGAATCTGAACGTATTAAAGAGAAAATCTTCAATTTCGAACATGATTTATGGAGTTTCTAACGCCAAATTAATCTACTGATAAAGAGGTTGTCCATCTAAGATGGATGACCTCTTTTCTTTTTGGGGTGTAACCAAATTCATTATTTTTCATTCTATTTAGTAAGCTAGCAAGGCGTAAAACTAAAACCTAATCGAATGAAAACTAAATTCTTAATACTAAGTGCTTGTATCAATTTTTCATTATTTGGCCAGTTTGTTCGTGGACCATTATCTTTTGGTGAATCAGAAGAAGGACCGCTTTCAATGAATTATGGTGTAAATGATGGGTTCTATATCTCTGAACATATCCCAACCAAACGCGTTATTCCTTATGCTCATGTTCGAGAAGCGGATGTGCTCTGGAGCAAACGAGTTTGGAGTGTAATTGATTTGAGAGAGAAAATTAATCAACCACTCTACTATCCAACGGAAGATATCCAGGCAGGAATGTGGAATAGAAATACATCCACGTGGAGTTTGTGGACTGTCATACGGGAACATGTCTTAAAAGGTGAGTTGACGGTATATTCACCTTTTAATCCACAATGGGAAGCATGGACTGATGGTGATGAATTTAAATATCCTATAAAACCAAGCTATACGGGTGGAAGATATGACACGGATTCAATTTTTCGTCAAGAGCTCTTCTTATATTTGGGAACGGAGTATAAAGATCCATTTGCTATGCCGCTTAAAAGTTGGCTTGACCCGACTGAGGATAGCGTGGTGACTTTAGCGAATAATACAAAGTCTTTGGTTTATCCCCCAGGTGATACCTTGTGGTTCCTTTCGCAAGACATTATTCAATATAAATTAAAGGAAGACTGGTTTTTTGATAAAGAACGTTCTGTTTTAGAGAGAAGGGTGATTGGTATTGCACCAATTGTACATCAAAAGGATGTGAATGGAAATATTACCGGTATGCGTGAATTGTTTTGGCTCTATTTCCCGGAATGTCGTTATGTGTTCCAAAATTACTTTGTGGCGAGTCGACAAAATGATGCACAGCGGATGTCGCTTGATGACCTCTTTTGGAAGCGAATGTTCCATTCGTATATCATTAAAGAATCAAATTTAGCTAACCGCTCTGTTGAGGAATATGCAGCCGGTGTTGACGCTTTATTGGAAGCAGAAGAAATAAAAAATTCAATCGCTAATTTCGAACATAATTTGTGGGAATATTAGTGCAAGTAGAACATAATAATAAGGCAGAAGGTGGAATTTATTCCACCTTTTTTTTTGCAGTCGTGTTACTTTTTGATAAAGGATGAATTGCTTAAGTAGAGCATAGATAGTCGTGCTTATAAATTAAAATCAATCATCATGGCAGGAGGAAAAGAAACACCAAGACAAAAAATGATCGGGATGATGTATCTCGTTTTAACCGCATTATTGGCGCTTAATGTAACCAAAGAAGTGGTCAATGCATTTGTAACAATTAATGATAAATTGGATGCAAGTGCTTCAATTATTGATAATAAAGTACAAGACGATTACAATTCGTTTGAATTAAAGAAGATGTCCATTTTGGCCAAAAAGGGGGATATGAAATTGTATTCAGTTTGGCAACCGAAAGCAGACGAGTTGGGTGCTGAAGCAAATAGGCTTATTGGTTATTTATTAGCCGAATGTAATGCAATGATTTTGGAAGGGCAAGGCGAAGATTGGGTAGCAGATGGAGGAAAAGATGTTGATGGTAATATTACTGCACTGAAACCGCTGATGAATATTGACATGAAGGATAATTATGATATTCCAACTCAACTTTTTATCGGGTCAAATCCCCAAGATCCTATTCAAAGAGGATTGGATTTACGTTTGAAAATACATGCATTTCGAGATAAGGTGGCCGAGTTGATGGGGACCTATTCTGAAAGTGGTAAGGATTGGTCTTTTAGTGCGCCAAGCGAAGAAGAAGGATTAGAGGAAGCACTTCAGACAGTCAATCCGGTGGATGCAGATAAGATCGCTCAGTTTTATGAATCGCTTACCATACCGGCTACGCTCTACGATCACGGTGAAGGAAAAGATCTTCCTTGGGTGTCTGCTACATTTAATCATGCCCCAATTGTTGCAGCTGCGGCTATGTTCACTTCGTTGAAGGTAGATGTTAAAAATGCAGAATCAATTGCAGCCGAGTTTATGCTGGACAAGATTGATGAAATTCCATACATCATTAACAAAGTTGAACCCATGGCTTTTGCACCATCTGGATACATTAATCAAGGAGATTCGTTGGATTTAAATGTGCTCATTGCGGCCTTTGATACAACCGAATTGAATACGATTAAATGGGGTATGGATGCGGATACTTTACCAGAGAGATGGAAGGAAACAAAAGGTAAAATAAACCTTTCGGGTGCCGCACCCGGCGTGCATCAGGTGAGAGGAGTGATAGGTGTGAAGGAACGGAATGAAATAGTCTGGAAGCCTTGGTCTTTTGATTATACGGTTGGACAACCTATGGGTGTGATTTCTCAACCGCAAATGCGACAGTTGTATCGTGGCTATGATAATATCGTGGAGGCCGCAGCTTCAGGTTTTTCCGCAGATAAAATAACCTTAAGCGCGAGCAGTGGATGCACCGTTACACGTTCAAATGGTAAATGGGTTGTTAAAGTAGGAAATGGAATTCGAACAGCAACAATTACTATTCGAGGAGAAAAAGATGATGGATCTATTGTGACCATTGCTTCTAATACCTTTGAAGTAAGACCTATGCCAACACCTGAGATATTCCTCGGGGGAATTTCGAATGGTCAATCGCCAGGCGTTTCGTCTTTAACGGTTCAAAATAGGATTTCCTTGCGTTATCCGCCTAGCATTCCATTGACTGGTGTCCCTTTCACAATTATTGGAGGAACGGTAACGGTGGAGAATATCAATCGAACGGGTAAAATCCTAAGTAATGGTACATTGGATCAGAATGCAAAATTGATACTTGCGCAGTCAAGTGGTAAATTGGTAACCTTCACCTGCTCTTATCGCGACCCGTCTAATGTGGCAATGAATGCAAGTCCGCTTGTTTTTCGGGTGAGATAGAAGTGGCAGTTTTTAGAATCACATGTTTTTTAGCCGAATTATTCCCTCATGAATAGATATCACTGCTCTTGCGGGTGGTAATTCGGCTTAATCTTGTACCTTTGCGCTTTGAAAGCTAATTTTCATGGTCAGAATCAATAATTTATCATATCATTTACCGCAAGGGTTTCTATATAAGGACATTTCTCTATTCATTGATCGGGGTGATAAAATCGGTCTCACAGGTAAAAATGGTGTAGGAAAATCAACTCTACTCGGAATAATATCGAAACAATTAACGCCGAGTGAAGGTAACGTAATTATTGAAAAAGGAATTTCAATTGGTTATTTGACACAGGATATTGAAATTAGAAAGGACATCTCTGTTCGGAAATATATTCAAGAGTCAAACAAGGAAATAACGACCTTAAATGAACGATTGGATTTTGTTAATCATGCCTTAACCACGCGAACAGATTATGAGTCCGAAGCTTATTCGGACCTTATTCACGAAGTGACAGAAATTAACGATCGCTTAATGGTACTTGATGCTCATTCATTTGCGGAAAGAATTGAAATTGTTTTGAAAGGTTTAGGTTTTAAGCAAGCTGAATTTGACAACGAGATTGGAAGTTTCAGTGGTGGTTGGCAGATGCGTGTTGAATTGGCAAAATTATTGGTCAATAATCCTGAAGTCCTCTTGATTGATGAGCCTACGAATCACTTGGATATTGTCTCTATTCAATGGCTAGAGAATTATCTGAAAAACTTTAAAGGAGGATTGGTTCTCATTTCTCACGATAGACGCTTCTTGGATAATGTTACCAATCGCACTGTCGAAATTGCGAATCAACGGCTATACGATTATAAATGTAATTATACAAAATACCTTGTCTTGCATGCTGAAGAAATGGAACGTACCATGCAAGCCAAGAAAAATCAAGATAAAGAGATTAAACGTACAGAGGATCTCATCAATAAATACAGAGCAAAAGCAAATAAAGCTAGCTTTGCTCAAAGTTTGATTAAAAAATTAGACAAAGTTGATCGAATTGAGGTCGATACCATTCAGCGAAAAGCATTTAATCTGCGCTTCACACTTGAAAACCCTTCCGGGAAACGCGTGCTTGATATGAATGGGTTAAAGAAGTCTTTCGGAACGAAGAAAATTTTTGATGGACTTGAAGTGGTATTGGCGAGAGGTGAAAAAATCGCATTACTTGGTCCCAATGGTGTTGGAAAATCGACATTAATCAAATGTATTACTGACGAAAACCAATTTGACGGACAAATTGAATTTGGACACAATGTCTCAGTCGGTTATTTTGCGCAAGATTCAGCAGAAAAATTAGACGGTGAAACAACTGTTTTTGATACGATAGACGCCATTGCCAAAGGCGATAAAAGGAAAGACATTCGTTCGATTCTTGGTGCCTTTTTGTTCAGTGGAGAGGAGTCGGAGAAAAAAGTAAAAGTCCTTTCTGGAGGTGAGCGAACACGCTTGGCTATTTGTAAATTGCTTTTTCAAGAGTTTAATTTCTTGATTATGGATGAGCCTACAAATCACCTTGATATCCAAAGTAAAGAGATTCTTAAAGATGCCCTAAAAAATTATGAAGGTACACTTTTGCTCGTGTCTCACGATCGTGAGTTTTTAGATGGTTTAAGCAATAAAATATGGGAAATACGTGAAGGTAAAATTAAGACCCATTATTTTGGTGTGAATGAGTTTTTGGAGCGCATTAATGCGGAGGAACAAGAGGAGAATGCAGCAGCAAAGAAGAAGCCAGAAATCAAGGTTGTCGAAGAAAAGAAAGTAATCTCTCGTGACGATCAGTCCATGCTGAAGAAATTAGAATCCAAAATTCAAAAGTGTGAGAAACGAATCGAAGAGTTGGAAAAAGAATTAAAGCAAAAAACGGTTGCCTTGGAAAGCGCTCCATTTGAAGATACAGATGCTTATACGGCAGCAGTAACTGCTTTCGAGTCGGCTGAAAAGGCACTCGAAGAAGCTATGGAAAATTGGGAAGAAGCAGAATTAGAAAGAGATGAATTACGGGTTAAACTTTCTTAAACTCTCTCCTGATTCTTAAAATGGGCTTCTCAAGAAGTTTATAACTTAAGTCGGCCACAACAACTGTACTAACGTATACGCTTGCAATTATTAATCCGATCATATAAAAAGAATTAATATTGATGTCAAGTGATTGTAATGCGATAATCATCA
>JALQVX010000068.1 GCA_023263555.1 Crocinitomix sp. | reverse complement strand
ACTTGAATCGTGAAACTTGTAAGATTATCATTACTATTATTGTCAAAAGAAATTTGTCGATAGATAGGCCCATTTTCACAAGCTGGAGAAATAGTACCGCCTGTGACATCAATATCCATAACGGTTAAATCACATGATGTCAAGCAAGCCGCTTCAATAATATTTGTTTGCATCAATTCAGCTGGTTGAGGACCAAATCCAAACCCTAAGTTGATTCCAACACCGGTCAAATGGCAATAACTCATCACTGTTCCGCCATCAGCAGGCAAGGGTCCGGCACAGCCCTCATCAAAGCCAGCATCCGGCCCACATCCATCTATTGCCGTCATGTCGCCATTCCAAAAACAAGCATGTGTATGAGGAGACCCCATATTATGTCCCATTTCATGAGCAATGACCTCAACTGACCACGAATAAATGGGAATAGCTTCGAACCCCAATCCGATACCACTCACAGCTTTCTTCAGCGCCTGATTCGGATGACAAAAAACATCTACCCAAGCCAAGCCACCGCCAGCCGCAAGATTAACAAAATGACCTAAATCACCGGTCCAAACAACCGTAGTGGTACCAAATAAATCGAGTAAAACACCTGTATCGCCAATTCCAAAGTAAGGACTCTCGATATCCCAAACAAAAATATCTGAAATATAGATTGTAATTCCATCTATTTCGTAGAGCAATTGAATTTCATTGAAGAGTGCCAACATATAATCCGTTGCTTCAAGCACACTTCCTTTTGCTAAAAAGATGTCATAATCGACTTCGAAATAAATTCCTGAACAATCTTCTATCAACTCACGACTACCACCACCAGATTCAGGGTGTGACGCTGGCTCGTCCGTTGTGAAACACTGAAAATCATTATGCGCATCTATTGCGGCCTCGCTGTAAAATATGTAATAATCAAAATCTTCCAGCTGTCCGAGATTTACGTCTCCAATTCCGGGTATATGTCCTACTCCAATCACTTCATGATTAAGAATACTGAGGGCAAAATGTGAATTGGGATACCCACTGAATGTGCCTTGATAAAAAACACTTGAAGATTCTTCTAAATAATTTAGGGACATCCCCGAAGCCGTGCGCATGGCAAAATCATTTCCGAATAGGTATTTTTTATCTACAACAAGCTCTAATTCAGACCCTTCATAAGGAATCGTCACATGTAAAGTACGAGGATGATTCGCAAGAATGGACTGAAAAACGGATGAATCAAGATCTAATAAAGAATGTTCTCTGATAAAGCCAAAATCGGTTTCAGTCAAAGCTTCATCTCCGGCATTATGAAATAAATTCGGATGTGATTCCGCATAAATTCCATTTCCCACTAGAGTCAGGCAAAGGAGCGTAAATAATCGTTTCATTTTTTAAGCGTAATTTGAGGTTATAAAGATAACGTCTTAAAAAATAAATGGTTGTCAAAATTAACGATTTAATCTTCAAATTCTTAGCAAAAAAAGGAAAATTGGGAAGGATTATAAAGAAGCAATTTAATAAACAAACATATAGATCAATCCAACGCCAAAAATTCCGCGTTCAGATTTCAAATAGGTTCGATCAGGGTAGGCTTTAATAGACGGATCATTTAACCCATAGGTATAAGACAGTTTTGCTGCCAATACCGATTCATTTAGCGAAAACTGCAAACCACCTTCGATTTGCGGACCGAAGACTGTTCCATCACCATAACCCGGAATGGTCGAATAGGTATAAGAAGCTCCCAACCCAATAAAACCACCAAAATAATCGACATCACCAAAAAACACCTCAGCCAAAAGAGGTATTTCGGCCACTATTCTTGGCTTACCGGAATCTTTTGGTCCAAGCCCAATGAACGGATATGTTGTGATCGACAACGTTGTAGTACGGGATAACGAAAACCCTAGACTTCCTTTATAGAGAATTCCAGGAACCGGCGTATTTCTCACTGGCAATGACAGTCCATCAACAGATGTGTATGACTCCTTAAAAGAAATAACATTTAATTGAAGCCCCACTCCTTGTTTATAGACTTGACTAGATGCGCTAAAGGATAAAGAAAGTGCAAAACAGAAACATAGCAATTTATAGATCATCTTCATAACGACGCAAGGAATAAGTTGGACTGCTAATCTATAAAAAATACGTATTCAATGGATTAAAACTACCTTTTTTTCGTATTAGTTCCCTTCAGGAGCCAGACGCAAAACAATACCATCTAATTCATCTGAAATATGAAGTTGACAACCTAATCGGCTATTTGGCTTAACAAAAAAAGCTTCATCCAACATATCTAATTCTGCATCCGACTGTTCAGGAAGATCAGTATCCGACTCTAAATAACATTGACATGTAGCGCACATAGCCATTCCGCCGCAACGCCCTTCTACCGGAAGTTCGTATGATTTGCAAACCTCCATAACATTCATGTTCATGTCCGTTGGCGCTTCCAAATCGTGTGTTACGCCTTCACGATCTATAATGTGAATGGTGATGATGTTATCTTCCATAGTCAAAGCATTTTTTTTGCAAATTTAATCTAAAAATAATTCTTGCGATAATCTCCACAAAAAAAGGCTTCCGAAGAAGCCTTTTAATCCATTCATTACTTTTTATTAAAATCCGTTAACACCGTTAACCGTAGTATATTTTAGTACATTCTTTTTATCTGGGTGAATACGTGCAAAGGCAGATTGAACAGCAATTGTACCTTCATGGAAACCACAAAGAATCAATTTTAATTTACCCTCGTAGTGATTCACGTCACCAATGGCATAAATTCCTGGTCGATTCGTTGAATAATCTCGTGTATCGACAACAATTGCACTTTTTTCAATTTCTAAGCCCCATTCGCCGATTGGACCGAGACTTGGTTTAAGTCCAAAGAGAGGAACAAAATGATCTGCTTCTTTCGTAAATCTTCCATCACGTTCATGCTCGATTGTAACCGACTGAACATGACCATCACCTTCAATTCCTACCACCTCAGCTTCGGTAATTAAATTTAATTTACCTTCAGCCGCTAAGTCCATTACTTGTTGAACCGAATCTAAATGACCACGGAATGAATTACGACGGTGCACCAATGACAATTCAGATGCAATATTATTTTTCACCAAATAGATCGACCAATCCAGTGCAGAATCTCCACCACCAGCAACAACCACTTTTTTACCTTGATAAAAAGCAGGATCTTTGATGATGTATTCAACACCTTTATCTTCGAACGCTTCGAGATTATCTACAGGGGGTTTACGGGGTTCGAAAACACCTAATCCACCTGCGATCATAACGACAGGTGCTTTGTGTTGCGTTCCTTTATTAGTTGTAACAATGTATTGATTATCCTCCGTTTCATCAATCGTAACCGCAGATTCACCCAATGTAAATTCAGGTTTAAACGGGTCAATTTGTTTCATCAAATTATCGATCAATTCACCCGCATCTACCGTAGGATATCCGGGGATATCATAGATTGGTTTTTTGGGGTAAATCTCTGTTAACTGTCCGCCTGGTTGCGCAAGAGAATCAATTAAATGGCATCTTAATTTTAAGAGTCCAGCTTCAAAAACGGTAAAAAGGCCAACTGGACCAGCACCGATTATAATAATATCTGTTTCAATCATTTCTAAATCTAAAATTCAATAAGGAACATCTTCCTCGTAAAATTGTTCAAAATTAACAATTATGAAAAGTCTTGCGACTGATCTTTATCACCAAATAAACTGCAAAAAGTAATTAGATTGCTTCCACACGTGTGATTTGCGGAATTGCATTTTTAATTGACTCTTCTATTCCTGCTTTCAAGGTCATAGCGCTCATTGAGCAGGTTTCACATGCACCTACTAGTCTAACGCGAACGACATTATCTTCAGTCAATTCTACAAACTCAACATCTCCACCATCCTTTTGCAAAAAAGGACGAATCGATTGTAAAGCAATTTCAATTTTTTCCAGTTGTTCCATTTTATTGTTCTTCAATACGTTGTACAAATTTACGCACAAATTCGTCAAACATGCGCGAAGAAACGGTATCATCTTGCAAAACCGCAGGACGACCAACATCACCCGCTTCACGAATGCTTTGTATTAGGGGTAATTGAGCCATCAAAGGAACATCCATTTGCTCTGCTAAATTTTTAGCACCATGTTGCCCAAAAATAAAGTATTTATTATCAGGCAGTTCTTCCGGTGTAAACCACGCCATATTTTCGACAATACCAAGCACGGGAACTTTCAAGGAGTCCATTCGGAACATATTAATTCCTTTTCGTGCATCAGCAAGCGCGACTTCTTGCGGTGTACTCACGATAATAACACCTGTCAATGGCACGTTTTGCACCATGGTTAAATGAACATCACCTGTTCCTGGAGGAAGATCAACAATCATAAAATCAAGATCGCCCCAATCGGCATCTTTAAACATTTGATTCAAGGCCTTTGTTGCCATAGGACCTCTCCAAACAACCGCTTGATCAGGATCAGAAAAGAAACCAATCGACAATAATTTCACACCATACGATTCGATTGGTTGAATCAATGTTTTACCATCCTTTTCGATTCCTTGCGGACGCGCACCTACTACATCAAACATAGTTGGCACGGAAGGACCGTAAATATCAGCATCAACCAATCCCACTTTATAACCCATTTTTGCCAATCCAGCCGCTAAATTTGACGTCACCGTTGATTTACCAACACCCCCTTTTCCACTCGCCACCGCAATGATATGCTTGACGTTAGATAAAATGGCACGTACTTCAGGTTCTTTTTCTTTTGGAAGCGGAACGAGTGAAACATTTGCGTCCACATCCTTTCCAAAAGCACGCTCTAAGGCAAATTCCAAGGCTTCATTCATGCGCTTTTTTGCATGCATAGCCGGATTAAACACCTTTACTTCAAAGCTGATTTTATTGTCTTCAACCTTAATGTCAGACACCAAATCAAGCGTAATAATATCTTTTTTCAAATCGGGTTCAATCACTTTTTTAAGCGCTTCCCTAACTTGATCTACTGTAATTTCCATTTTTCTTATTTATTGGTACAAAAATACAGAGTTTAATTCATTTGAGAGAAGGATATGATCACTAATCATCCATTATATCACATAACCAGAAACGAAACACAAGAACGTCACAACTCTTAGATTACTTAACACATAAAAGCCAAAAGTTGTTTGCTCCCAAACACCAAAAACATTTTCGCGTTCAATTTTGCGGCTTTCAATCTTTAATTTTCGAATAATTCGGAGTAGTGGATAAAGCGTGATTAATTGCCAAACCACCGAGAATGTGAGAAAATCATGTATCAAAAGATAAACTTCTGAAATGAGATAGATGACAATAATCATCCAGAGGGATAGAAAACTTAAAACAAAATAATTAAGAGAACGGTAATTAATCCATCCAAAAACAGCTTGATTATTCCACTCCGGAAATTTCATTTATTTGGTCTTAAATGCATTAATTGCATTCACGGTAAAATCAGATAAAACCAATTGACCGCTCATGGCCGCGCGAACTTTTAGCAAATTATCCCAGGTCTCTGTTCCTTCCCAGAAAATTTTCTTGAGCATTGACATTGATTCAGGATTTGACTTTGCCAATTTATTTGCAAGCACGTCAATGGCTTCATCCATTTCTTCAACAGTTGTATAAACCTCCGCATACAAACCTTTTTCACGTGCCCATTCGGCCGTTTGAAATTCAGTTGCATTAATTGTCAATTGCGACATGGCTGACATTCCAATTTTACGTTCAACAGCTGGTCCTACAACAAAAGGTCCGATT
>JALQVX010000049.1 GCA_023263555.1 Crocinitomix sp. | reverse complement strand
TATTTCTATCATTCATTCTTATTCGAATGACGAATTAAGTGCTGTTAGTCGCTTGCGTTATTCAACTTTTGATGACCTTATTGAATTTGGTGTAAAGACAGGAGACATGCATCCTGCGGGTGTGCAAGTTTTCATGAAAGCGTGGTCAATGCTTGTGGGCACTTCTGAAATGGCTATGCGTTTTCCCTTTGTTCTTTTTGGAACATTGTCCCTGTTACTGATTTATATTACGGGTAAGCAATGGTTTAATGAAAGGGTTGGTTTGCTCGCTGCCGGACTTATGGCGGTCTTGTATTTTCCAATCATGAATACCGAATTTGCGCGACCATACAGTCCGGGCTTATTGATTTCCATGTTGGTGGGCTATTTTTTATACAAGGTTTTATTCGAAGATAAGGCGCAATGGCGCAATGCAGTTGTGCTCGGGGTTTTATTTGCCGCAGGCATGTATACGCATTATTTTGCCTTCTTATTTGTTGGGTTCATGGGAGCAACGGGATTGCTTTATTTAACGAAACAAAATTGGAAATTTCTTTTAACGGCGGGTATTATTGGAATGCTTCTCTTTCTGCCTCATTTGAACGTTACGCTTTATCATTTATCAGTGGGAGGTTTGCAATGGTTGCCTGCGCCTGGCGCGTTTTGGTTGTTTGAATTTCTTTTTCACGCTTTCAATGCGTCATGGATTGTGCTCGGATTCCTCTTTTTTTTAATCAGTATTGCATTATTAAAAGTTAAGAAATGGGAGCCCGTTAGTAAACGCAATATCCGTTTAATGGCCTTGTGGTTTTTTGGTATTTTTAGTTTAGGATTTATCATGTCCTATCTTTCTACCCCTGTTTTGAAATTTCCTGTCATGTTATTTGCCTTACCTTATTTTATGCTTTTATTAAGTATACTCCTAACACGCATTCCACAGTTTTATCTGGTTTTATCCCTTGTTATGGTTATTGGCTTGGAGTCTACAATTGTGGAGAAGGATCTATTTGGCAACCAACATTATGCTTTGTTCAGGGAGACGGGAATTAAAATGGCTGCATGGAATGAAACGTATGGGGAAGAAAATATTTATACGGTGTATAATCTCAACAATCCAGATTATATAAATTTTTATGCAGATGAATGGGGGGGAGATTCGATTCATTTTGATTGGTCGCAGATTGATTTTGACGGTGACATTCAATTGCGTAAAGATTTGATGGAACGTAAGGAGGAATACTGCATCATTGGTTTTTCGTCGCGATTAACATTGGAGCAAGTGTTTGAAACGGTGCGTGAATTTTATCCGGTTGTGGTCGATTACCAACCGTGCACAAATGGCAATTTGTTTTTGATGAAGAAAGGTGTAGAAACAATACCTTTTGTACGAAAAGACTTAGTTGCTCAGTTTAATGAAGCAGGGATGGAGGATTGGATTGCTGAAACAAGTCAGACGCGGACGGTGAGTAGGCAAGCGTCTTATTATGTGCTAGATTCGGCGCATATTTTTGGTCCTACATATTATTTTAGTACACCAGATTTACCCAAAATACCACATGCCTATCTTCGGGTAGAGGTGGAAGCAGAATGTGACGCTAATGCTGAACTCGTTGTCTCGCTTTCGGGCGAAAGGGACGGAGAAGTGATTCAATACCGCGGCGAAAATATGTGGATAGGACACCATATAGAAGAGATGCTGTTGCAACCTGAAGGGGGGACAGGTTATTTTGCTTTCAAAATACCTGCATATGTGCGTGAAACGGATATCCTAAAAATTGGATTGTGGAATGTAGGTGGAACCCGTGTTTTGATAAAAGCATTTCGAATTTATACTATTGAGAATAAGTGGAATTGATGCTTTTTCTCATTTAATGCCCCGGATTGTAGCGGCAACCTTTAGTATGTGCTGCTTTTGTGTTGCTTTTTTTTGAATGGCGACAGGGAATCCACCGAAAAAAATTAGCAACACTGCAGGCACAGAATAAAGTTAAAGTGTAAAGCCGGATTAGGCGCATTCAGCCCAAATAACCACTTATCATATTTCACAACCGAATCAAGTAGTTTTCTGTATATTTAAACTCTAAAATTTGAACTATGAAGTCTGTTTTGCTAATGATTGTCTTGTCTTTTTCGCTTGTGAATTTCGCGAATGAAGATTCTGTTTTTGTGCGAAGAATATATGATACAGCGCTTGAACAAGGCGATTCTTATGAGAATTTAAGATCCTTATGTAAAGATATTGGTGCTCGAATTACGGGATCTGCCGAGGCGAAAATGGCGATACAATGGGGTAAAAATTTATTGGATAGTTACGGCTTTGATCACGTGTATTTGCAAGAAATAAAAGTGCCTCATTGGGAACGCGGAACGACGGAAGCCGCTTGGATTGTGAATGAACATGGGGAGGTTGTTAAGTTGCATATTTTGGCATTGGGAGGCTCTGTTGGAACAAATGGGTTGATTGAAGGGGATGTCGTGATGGTGAATTCGATTGACGAATTGGAGAAAATGAATCCTGATTTGGTGAAGGGGAAAATTATCTTCTTTAATCGTCCCTTTGATCAAAAGATGATTCAAACATTTCAGGCCTATGGCGCGTGTGTTGATCAACGGTGGGAAGGCACAAATGTTGCTTCGCGATTGCAGGCAAAAGCGGTTGTGATTCGCTCTATGGCTTCGGGAATAGATGAACATGCACATACGGGAAGTATGCATTATGATAAAGAAGTCATTCCTTCACCAGGTGCGGCTATGAGCACGAAGGATGCTAATTTATTGGAGAGTTGGTTGAAAAAGGGGAAGGTAACACTGAAGATGGAAATGGACTGTAGAACTTATGGAGATGAAGTGAGCTATAATGTAATTGCTGAAATTTTAGGGAATGAAGACGATCAAATTATTACGTTCGGCGGTCACTTAGATTCGTGGGATGTGGGTGAAGGGGCGCATGATGATGGAGCGGGTATTGCTCATTCGATTGAGGCTTTGCGTATTTTGCGTGTTTTGAATTATCGACCGAATCATACGTTGCGTTGCGTCTTGTTTATGAATGAAGAGAATGGGAATTTTGGAGGAAAGAGTTATGCCGAAATTGCGGCTGAAAACAAAGAGCGGCATTTATGTGCGATTGAAACGGATAGAGGGGGATTTTTACCCATGGGATTTGATGTGGTTGGAAATGAAGAACAACTCAAATTCATTCAGTCGCTGAAAACGCTTTTAGAGCCCTATGATTTATTAAAATTCAACGAAGGATACGGTGGGGTGGATATTGGTCCATTGCGGGATTATTATCCTGAAATGATGCAGTTAGGTATGGTAGTTAATTCGCAACGTTATTTTGATTATCATCATACTGAAGCGGATGTTTTTGAAACGGTGAATAAGCGTGAGCTCGAATTAG
>JALQVX010000014.1 GCA_023263555.1 Crocinitomix sp. | reverse complement strand
GCATAGGAACAGAGTGGCGTGAATTTATAAAAGCGCGTCCTGAATTTTGGAAAAAATTGATCCAAATAACGAGAAAGATGTACAGTGGAAAGTTAATTTACGCAGCGAATTGGGATGACTACAAGGATGTGCCATTTTGGCAAGATCTAGATTTTATAGGAGTGAATGGCTATTTTCCGATTTCTTTAAACAAGAAACCTTCGTTAAAAGAATTGATCAAAGGGTGGGAATATCAAGAAACCGATTTAGCAAAATTTTCTCACAAAAAAAAGCGTAAAATCATTTTTACAGAAGTTGGATATCGGAGTATGGATGGAGCAACCTTAAAACCTTGGGAGCACAATACGAGCAGTAAATATTCTGCTGAAAATCAATCACTCGCCTTTAAGGCTTTATTTAATGTGATTTGGGATAAAGATTGGTTTGCAGGGATGTTTATTTGGAAATGGTATCACAATCATGATAAAAGAGGGGGAGCTGGCGATATTGATTTTACACCTCAAAATAAACCTGCAGCCGAAACGATACAATCGTTCTGGAAAACAGTGAACTAATTTACTATTCACTTTTGATTGTTGGTGATATTTTCAGTCATACCCTTTTCAATACCTTACTTTGCTGTAATTTTGTTTTTCTAGACTTTAATTATGAGCAAAGAATTGATCTTATCGATCTTAGTTGTGTATTTCCTAGTTTTGTTGGGCATCTCTTATTTGACCAGCCGAAAGGCAGACAATGAGACCTTTTTTACCGGCAATCGCAATAATAAATGGTATCTCGTAGCCTTCGGAATGATTGGCGCTTCTATGTCGGGCGTGACGTTTATTTCTTTGCCTGGAACAATTGAGAACAGTCATTTTACCTACCTCCAAATGGCTTTGGGTTATATTATTGGTTATGTTATAATCGCTTTTGTTTTACTACCCCTTTATTACCGCTTAAATCTAACCTCCATTTATTCCTATTTAAAAGATCGTTTTGGTCCAATAACCTATAAAATGGGGGCGGGATTTTTTATTGTTTCGCGATTGATCGGCGCTTCTCTTCGGATGTATTTGGTTGTCATTGTTTTGCAACGGTTCGTTTTTGATCAAATGAACATTCCTTTTGAAATCACAGTGATCATCAGTATACTTCTAATTTGGGTATATACCTTTCGCGGAGGAATTAAAACGATTATTTGGACAGATACCCTACAGACCTTATTTATGCTCATTGCCTTAGGTCTTAGTATTTATTTTATTTCGGATAGTCTAAGCCTTTCGCTGGATGCGATATACGGATCTATTAAAGATGCTGGTATGGCAGATGTCTTTCAAACGACGGATCCTCAAGCCGGAAATTATTGGATTAAAGGGATACTCGGAGGAATGTTTATCACGCTGGGAATGACCGGCGTAGATCAAGATATGATGCAGAAGAATTTGACCTGTCGAAGTCTCGGTGAGGCGAAGAAGAACATGCTTTCATTTTCTGTTGTTTTATTCTTTGTGAACGTGCTGTTTGTCGTTTTAGGCGGACTTTTATACCTCTATATTGACGCAAATCCAGAGATTGGAAATATTTGGCGTGGCTTGGATGAAACTGGAAAAGCAGACGGCGATTTACTTTTTGCAGCTATTGCCTTGAAAGGAACACTAGGTGTTGCGGTTGGAATTTTCTTTTTATTAGGACTCATAGCGGCTGCGTATAGCAGTGCCGATTCAGCTTTGACCGCTCTAACCACTTCTTTGGCGATTGATTTTATGAATATTGAACAATACGACAAGCCCACACAAGAGCGGAAACGAAGATGGGCACATGTGATCATGTCGATTGCACTCTTGCTAACAATTCTGATTTTCAAGGAAGTCAAAAGTGATAAAGTCATTTGGGAATTGTTTAGCGCGGCAAATTATACGTATGGACCGTTATTGGGTTTGTTTTTATTTGGGATCTTGTCGAAACGACGCGTACACGATATTTTTACACCTTTTATTTGTTTTGTTGTTCCCGCCATTCTTTTTGTAATCAATAAATATTCAGCTGAATTATTTGATGGATACCACTTTGGTTCTGAAATGCTTGGTATAAATGCATTGCTAGTTATTGCATTGCTTTGGATTTTTTCGACAGAAAGTGTAAGGTTTAAAGAAAATAATTGACAAATTTGTAAAGCTGATTCATCATCAAAGTAAAATGGGGACAGAATGACATGTTTTGTTAATTGGTATCAGCTTTGTAATAGTAGGAATAGAGAATATAAGAATCATAAATAATAACAATACAATTATGGCTTTAGAGATAACAGAAGCAAACTACGAAGAAATTGTAGGAAATTCAAGTTTACCAGTAGTATTAGATTTTTGGGCTGCTTGGTGTGGACCTTGTAAAATGGTTGGACCGCATATCGAGGAAATGCACAACGAATATAATGGACAAGCGATCATTGGAAAAGTTGATGTAGACACGAATCCTGGAATTGCAAGTAAATTTGGAGTAAGAAATATTCCAACTATTGTTTTCCTAAAAGGAGGAGAATTGGTTGATAAATCAGTTGGGGCTGTTCCAAAAGCACAATTGACATCAAAATTAGACGCGATTTTATAATCAGCTTCATACATTATTGAAACGTCTGTTTACTTTGTGAGCAGACGTTTTTTATGCTTTAAAGTCTTTTTTATCGAGATCTCCAAACGTCTTTTTACCAAAAAGGAAATGACCAAACACGATACTTTTGGTATAAAGTCCAATTGTAAGTGGTGATCTCTTGCTATTCTTTTCAGCTTTTCTTTTCTTCAGAAAATGAGTCAATTTTTTATAATAAGTGACATGTGCGTTGAATACTGCCAAAAAATGTCTGAATTGAAATTTGACAAGAAATAACGCAGCGGCCATTCCATCCAAAAGCAAACGTTTGATGAGTTTAAAGAGCAAAATTCCATCATAATTTTTAGTTAGCATATACAAGCTGTTTCTAAAATTAAGATATGTTTTACGTGGGTTTTGATAACTCAATGTTCCACCACCAACATGATAGATGTGCGCATCTGCACAATAGTAAATTTTATTACCACGCGCTTTCAATCGCCAGCAGAGATCAATCTCTTCCATGTGCGCAAAAAAGTCTTCATCCAATCCGCCAACTTCATGATATTTTTCAGCACGAATAAATAGACAGGCTCCTGTTGCCCAAAAAACCTCATGCGATACATTGTATTGCCCTTTATCTTCCTCCGTTGATTCAAAGATGCGACCTTGACAGAACGGATAAAAATCCTTATCGAGGTATCCTCCTGCTGCACCTGCGTGTTCAAAATGTGATTTCTTTTGGAAACTCAACACCTTGGGTTGCACAGCTACAATACTGGAATCACTTTCGAGTAATTGGATGCACGGTTGAATCCAGTTTTCGGTGACTTCAATGTCTGAATTTAAAAGGACATAATATTCAGCCTCAACCTTTTTAAGTGCGTCATTATATCCTTTGGAAAAACCTCCGTTACTTTCGTTTACAATGACTGATATAGTGGGGAATTCACTTTTAAGATAGGACAGCGAGTCATCTGTAGATGCATTGTCAGCCACAATTATTTTTGCTTCCGCTGAATGGGCGATCACAGTTGGAAGGAACTGTTCTAAAAATGCTCTTCCATTATAATTGAGTATGACAACGGCTATTTTATCCATCTATTTAGTGGCCGTAAATATAAGAAGTAAAATGTCGGAAATAGGTATTTAAGCGAAATTATAGCTTACATCCCTCCGCGATAGAAAGTTCCACTATTCCCACCATAATGCACCGATCCTCCAGGATCATCAACATTCGTATTCGGTGTATCCCTTCGGTGCAAGTCACCTTCCCATCTAAAGTTCTGCAATTCGCCTTGCATATCTGAATGAAGGAGCGGATAATCATTGGTTGCTAAATCTGGATTGTAAAAGACAAAACGAACATTGGAACGTTGTCCAATTCGGTAATAATGCCAAATCTGATATGGATAAGCACTTGGCTCATTTGGACGATCTAGAATAGCATTTGGAGCACCATACTGAAGATGAACTCTTCCGCGGTCTGCTTCCCACCCGTATTTAATTTGTGTGCCGAATAATTTCTCAGCGTAGTAGACTTGTTGTTTATATGCTGACCAAGCCATAAACGGATCTTCCGGATTTGTTTGTTTCCAATAGGCAAAGAAATATTGTTCCATATACGTCGTATCATAACCTTTCAGCATGGTGCGAATAATTTCATATTCATAACGCTCACTGATTGGCATTAAACTTCCTAGGAAATAGGGAACGGAGTCACGTGTAATTGAGTTTTTAAAACTAGGATCAATTTCCACGTCTTTAATGGAGGCAATATCGGTTTGCAAAATTTCATTTCGGCGTTGAAAGAAAACTTTTTCTGTATGCAATGTATCGTTGTTCTTATTGATCAGGTCAATACGTAAATTATAATCACCTGATCGCAAACTGCCAATGGGTAAGACTATAATTTGCGGGACAACTTCCGCCGCGTTTAAGCGTTTAAATTTAAAGATGCCCTCAACGGGTAAGCCAGATTTGTAATTTTCCACCGAGTAAGTCATCAAAAACTGCTCATCTGTTTCCAGCAATTGGTCGGTATTATACACCTCTGTATAAAAGGCTATTTTGTCCATTTCTGGTGGGAAATAATTGGTGAGATAGGGTAGCATGAAATACCCATTCTTTGTAAAGTTATTTTGTTCATCTGATTTGTGAAGATCTTCAATAAATTCAATGTCGGACAACGTTATTTCAGTTGGTGCTAATGCTTTGATTTCGATTTCTTGATTCCCTTGCACCTGTTCGCCCGAAATTAAATCTTTGATAACCAATTCATAGCTGTATATACCTGCGGGTAATTTGTATCGTTGAATATCATAAAAATCATCCACGATCGAATCTTTCATTTGGGGTGAATCCAAGACATACTTATCGACAAGTACAATGCGGTCATTCGCGGTAAATAAATGTGTGATTTCGACTGAGGCACTCAAATTTCCTAGTTCATCACCTTTGTATTTGAACGAGCCAGAGATGAATTGTAAACTCGTGCTCAGGTATGGACCTTGCTCAGGCGTATGAAAAACCTTGTAATTAAAATAAACTTGCGGTTTTGCCAAGGCAGTCAATCCTGCAAAAAGGCAAAGAACGGTAAGTATTTTTCTCATGCTAATTGATCTAAAATAATCGTTTCGTATGTGTCAAAAAATGAGCTAAAAGGTAAGCGCCATTAATTCTGTATAAAGGTACGGAAATATTTTTTCAGTTGAATGACATAGTCTTTGAAATCTACTTCTCATTGATTGAACGGTATTTACGACTTTCGGGTGAATAAAAATGATGGATTAGATGAAGGTTTCTTAAAATAAATGTTAATCAACTAAAAAAATAACCCTATCTTTGCCGCGGAGAATTGGCAGAGTGGTCGAATGCGGCAGTCTTGAAAACTGTTGTACCGCAAGGTACCGGGGGTTCGAATCCCTCATTCTCCGCTCGTAAAATTAAGGTCAGACGTTAAGTCTGACCTTTTTTGTTTTAAAGGAATTTTATGAGCTTGCTCAATAAAATTTATTTGAAATAAAAAAGAGAACGAAGTGAGCTTAATTTCACTTGCGTCATTTCCACCCAAACGGGATCAATGCAATTAATCCCTCATTCTCAGCAAAAAGGAAACCAAGTGCATTGCACTTGGTTTTTTTATTGGAATCAATCGAAGTTTACTTCGAGTGAAAGGATGATTTTGAATGAATTGAGTGTCTGAAAACGAAACCTGGTTGTCGACCTAGAGACTCCTATTATGTTTTTGTTGAAGTGTATCCAGGACGTAAGCTAGCCCATCTTTGTTTAGTGAAGAGCGTCTTCTCGTTTGGATCATAGGTGACTTTAAAACAATTTCTTGTGGTGGTTAAAGCGGTTTATTGAATTAGGCGGTGCCTTGACTTGACTGCGCCTCGCTTGAGTCTGTCTTTTAGCGGGTGATGCGGCGGACGACTTGTCTAGTGCCCTTGGGTGAGGGGCACCTAATCATATCTTACGCAATCTTTTCAGTGTCAATGCCCAGGCTCTCTGCCAGCTCGATGAACTCATTGTGCTCCACTTCTGCATCTTGGGAGACTTTCAGTGCAGTCTTGATCTACTGTGGAGTTAATTCTTCGCCGTGGCCATCTTTACCCTACACTACTGTCTTTTGTCGGTAGCCGAAGCCATTGGCCTCAACAGGTAGTTTGTTGCCGGACTGCTAGGCCAGATTATTGTCCTCATCCACTTTTTTAGTAGTGTCCCAGAACCACTTGTAGACTTGATTTACTGAGAGCTGTGTTTCATTTGCGAATTTTTAGATTTGATCTCTGGCAGGTACTTGACCTTCTACTGATCTATAGAGGCGCCATAATTATTCTTTTTATAGTTTTGTTTTTCTAGTTCTGACGATTGACTTGGATTTGTCGTTTTTTGGGATCAGAACGGATTAGGAATTCATTTTGGATTTTGATTTTGGTTTAGCAAAGTCTGGCGAATCTTTACTTGAACTGCGTTTCTGAAGTCTTAAGGCTCTTGATGACTCTTATTTGGTCAAATTAAGTTTGGAGGGAGTTTTCATTACAAATATGGATCAGGGGTTTTCAAAAAGCTTAAAATTTGTTTGTTTGATTTTACTTTTTTTAAATAATTTGTTTGATAAACAACATATGATGTCACTGCTGCTTGAGATGCTCATTTTCCTTCAACTTTTTTTGTGCCTGCAGGTAGAAGTAGTACAAGGAACCGTATTTAATGAT
>JALQVX010000113.1 GCA_023263555.1 Crocinitomix sp. | reverse complement strand
CCGCATTGCCGAATGGCAGACTTGAAGTACTTGAAAAAGTGGTGCACCCCATTGAAATGATTCCTAAAGAATACGTGCTTCACTTTATTCACAAACATCTCCTAACTGTATAGCTATGATCTTTTATTTTGGAGTCGCTTTAATTATTGCCGGTATTGCTAGCCTTGTGATGACCTTGCGCAAAATGAGACGCCCACAAACCGAAGCAGTGATCAAAGAAATACGATTGGAATTTGCAGCTAAAGATAAAATAAAGGCTAAAAAACATCTTCATGCTGTGGTGAATTACACCTATAAAAGTCGGGACTATGAAGCGTTTATCTTTTTATTAAAACGTAAAGTGCAAATCGGCGATTCTGTGAGTGTAACCTTTAAAGAAGATGCGCCTGAAACACCTGTTATGTATGCTAAATCGGCAGAATTGATTGGGGCATTTATTTTGCTTGCCGTGGGCGCAATGCTGATCTATTTAAGTTACTACTTCATGCAAATGATGTCATAATGAAGACGAATCAAGAAATTATTGCGGCTGTTTCGGCGCATGTCGAACAGGTTTTTGCACACGAATCAACCGGCCATGATTGGTATCATATTGAGCGTGTTTGGAAAAATGCAAAACAAATTCAAGCAAGTGAAGGAGGTGATCTTTTTGTGATTGAATTGGGCGCTTTACTTCATGATATTGCCGATCATAAATTTGTGGAGAATGCGGATATAGAAGCGGAGAAGCGAACGCGTGAATTACTCGGTTCATTGAATGTCCCTGAGGAAAATATAGTAGCGGTTTTACATATTGTGCACAATTGTTCATTTAAGGGAGGAATAGGGGAGAACAAGATGAAATCTTTGGAAGGTCGGATTGTACAAGATGCTGATCGTTTGGATGCGATTGGTGCGATAGGTGTCGCACGGACCTTTGCATATGGTGGGAAGGCGGGAAATATGATTTATGACCCAAAAGTGAAACCGACAACCTTTGAGTCGGCTGAAGAATATCGAACTAAACGAACCCATACGATCAACCACTTTTATGAAAAGCTTTTGCTTTTAAAAGAGGGAATGAATACAAAAAAAGGCGCAGAACTAGCACAACAAAGAGACGATTTTATGCGTTCGTTTTTAGAGCAGTTTTATGGCGAATGGGAAGGGACGCTTTAGCTGATCTTTTCGTTAAAATCCTTAACTTTGTTCATGATCAAAACAATACAAATATAATGGCTAGAATAAGAACAATAATAAGTACCCTTTTACTCCTTTGCTTGTCTTTTCATGTAAAGGCACAAGAAGGTTTTCAAATTGGTTTCAGTGCTTCTCCTTCATGGAAAATTAACATGACAACACAAAAACAAACAGGTATTCGCTCGTATCAAAGTGGATATGGTTTTTCTATTGGGATCCCTGTTAAATATTGGATCAATGATTATTCCGCTTTTTCGTCAGGTCTTGAATATGATTTTTCTGCATTTGATGGTTTTCAAAATGGTCAATTGGTTTCAAGTGTTCGGTTTAACGCCTTGCATCTCCCGCTTATGTTTAACGTGAATTTGACAGGTCATTGGTATGCCTTGGTAGGCGCGGGTTTATTGTACAACCTTTCTGCTCGTGATTTAAATGCAGTGACTTTCGGAACAGATATTACGTCACAAACTAATCGTCTTCAACCCTATCTAGGATTAGGTATTAGTTCACTGAACGAACGCGATAGAGGGTTACTCGAATATGGGGTGCAATTGCGTTATCAAGTAAGGGATATTTGGATCAATGATTATGCGCCGCTCGAAAATTTTAACGCCCATCTTATCTCTGCTGATTTGGTGATTCACTATTATTTTTAATGCGGGTTTTAGTTTAGATTTTTGTCGAAAACCCTGTAACTAAATCACCTTTTTGTAGTATACAATAATCAGTGTTTCCAAGTGGTATAATTATTGATTTGGAGTCAAGATAAATCCTTTCTTTAGAGAGGGTTGCTTATTAAAGACCTTATTAGCATGAATTTGAAAATAAATTTACCCATTTTTTTAGCGGCTTTTTTTGCCGGTAATATATCCCTGTTTGCGCAGGCTGAGGAGGATGAATCGTGTGTTGCTCCTGAAGATAAAAAAGTAATGAAACTGATGGCCGAAGCCGAAAGTACGAAAAATGATCGAGCAACACGGACAATGGCTTATACAAGCGCGGTTGATTTAGCACCGGATAATGCCTATGTTTACTTTTCATTTGCTGAATATAATTTTCAATACGCTGAAAGTATTCAGGCTAAATTTGATCGCGGAGCAGCCGATTTTAATCAATTGAAAACAGCTTATTTAGGTGCGGCAAAAGCCTATCAGAAGGTGATCGAGTCCTGCGCTGATTATCATTCAGATCCTTATTATAAAGTAGGATATATCTATTATTTATTAGGCGATAGCCCCGAAGCAGCAAAATACTTTAAAGCATTTGTTGAGTTTAAATCGAAGGATCCAAATGCATACGGACCTGATTATGCTAAAAATAAAGCAGATGTTGAAGAGATCTTACCAGAAATGGCCTTTTTTGAAAAATTCTATGCGAACCCCGTTCCTTATGATCCTGTCCGTGTTGAGAATGTCTCTTCGCAAAAAGATGAGTTTTTACCCATGATTTCTCCCGATAACGAATTGATTTTTTATACACGAAGAGGAAATAATGAGGATCGTGGTATTGTGGAAGCAGTAATCGAATCGTTTACCATGTCGCAACGCGCAAATTTGAAAGCGCCATTTGATGGAGGAGAAGCGCTGCGTGCTCCATTTAATACGCCAACCTATCAAAATTATGGAGGTGTATCGCTTTCACTCGATAATAAAGAAATGTTTATCTGTGCCTGTGAAGAAGTGGATTATCAAAAACATGCCAATTGTGATATTTATAGAACAACTTTTGAGCGCTCTGGTCAAGGTGGAAATGATATTATTTGGTCGAGTCTTGAAAATTTAGGGCCGAATGTGAATACCAAGGATGGGTGGGAAGCACAACCTACGTTGTCGCCAGATGGCAATACGCTTTATTTTGCAACGTGGCGCGAAGGTTCGCAATTAACGGATATCTATTTTTCAACGCGTCAAGCGGATGGTTCATGGTCGCGCGCGCAACCTGTTCCCGGTCCAATCAATTCTGAAGGGCACGATAAAGCCCCTTTTATTCACCAAGATAGTGAAACCATGTACTTTGTTTCCAATACCTCGAGTGCACGACCTGGTGCGGGTGGAACGGATATCTTTTATACACGTAAGGATGATAAAGGGAATTGGATGGAACCTGTCAATATAGGTGTACCGATTAACTCTGCTGGAGACGAAGTTGGTTTGGTGGTTTCTACTGACGGTCATTTGGCCTACTATACGTCCAGAAATTCAACCTCAGAAGGATTTGATATCTATTATTTTGAGTTATACGAAGAGGCGCGGCCACAGAAGGTTAAGTTTTATCGTGGAACTGTAACGGATGCAAAGGGAGAACCGGTAAAAGACGCGGTTGTTGAAATCTCGTATAAGGATACCAAAGAAAATGTTCAGGTTCATGTGAATGGAGATGATGGTAAATTTGCGGCCATTATCAATGTGGATGATGAGATCGAACAAGATGTAATTATTTCGGTTAAAAAAGAAGGATATTCTTTTGATACACAATTAATAAAAGCGGAAGATATGCAGGATGAAGAGGTGTATATGCCAGCAAAAAAGATGGAGATTGATACCAT
>JALQVX010000026.1 GCA_023263555.1 Crocinitomix sp. | reverse complement strand
CCCCACTCCAATGGTTATTCGATATCACATTGTTTACCATGCCCCCACAATCAGCCAATTCCTCAACAGTTAAGCGACTGTTTAAATAATGTAAACCTGATTTGAACGCGCTAAAACAGTTTTTGGCAAGTAAATCAAAAGCATTTGACCCAATCTCTATTATTGCGCCAAAGGCCTGTTTTTTGTGATAATCATTGTAAGCAATAGCGGTGTGTACATAACGTTGTGCTGCTTCGTGTTTAATAAAGTGATTGACCAAGGCTGTTTTACCAACCCCTACTGCTCCCCTAGCAAGTAATAAAGTCTCGTTACTATTTCCATATTTATTTACGAAACGGTTTAGGAAATCTATTTCATGGCTTCTTCCAAAAAGTTGGCGGGAGTATGACATATCAGACTTCAAGATCAATCGTTAATATGTTAGCCCAGTTTGTGACACGATTTGGCATGGTACCAATTTAAACAAATTAATCCATTCACCCAGTGAATACAGAACTTTTGGTTGAAATATTCTATTTTACAAAAAGCATCAAATCCATAATTGGCTATGGATCAATCAGGAACAAAATAATGTAAAAAACGAAGGGATAGAAAAAGGGAATTAACCGTGCACCGTCTCCCGTTTGCCATACTTTACAATTACCGAAGCTTCAAATTCAAGCCATTCTTTCCAACGCTTCTCAACATCAACATTTTCAGCAAATTGACGCGCAAATTTTAAAAACAAGGTATAATGACCGGCCTCACTCACCATTAAATCATAATAAAATTTCGCCAGCTTTTTATCGGGTATATTTTCAGAGAGTACTCTAAATCGCTCACAACTTCGTGCTTCAATCATAGCTGAAAAAAGTAAACGATCGATAAACGCTGTATTACGATCTTTGCCCCGCTCCATAAAATGGTACAATTCATTCACGTATTCATCCTTACGCTCACGCCCCAAGGCCTTACCGCGTGCTTTAATCAATTGGTGAACCTGATCAAAATGCGCTAATTCCTCTTGGGCTATCTCTAAAAGCGCTTCCACCATCTCTGTTCGCTCTGGATTCTGAACAATCAAACTGATCGCATTTGTAGCCGCTTTTTGCTCGCACCACGCATGGTCCGTTAATATTTCATCAATATTCTCCTCTACAATGGTGACCCAACGAGGATCAGTTAATAACTTTAGTCCAAGCATCTCTCCTGTTTTTTCCAAAATTAAGAAAAATATATTCGATTCTCCTCATCAATGTATGAATGTTCCTTTTCAAGGTTATCGTGTGAATAAGTTCCATTTAAAAGAATAAAATCTACGTTCATTCGTTGTAGATTTGAAATGTGAAACGCTTTATAAAAACTGTACGCAATAAATATGTGATGTCCACGGCATTCGTGGTACTTTACATCCTCATTCTACATGAGACGGACATATTTACGCTTGTGAAGCGAAATGAACGCGTTACCGAACTTGAGAAGGAAATTGAGCGAAAAGAAGATGGTGTTGAAGAATTAAAAATTGCAATTGGCGAATTGGAAGATCTTCGCACCCTTGAAAAGTATGCGCGTGAAGAACATTTTTTTAAAAAGGAGGATGAAGATTTATTTATTTTCTCTTTCGAATAAATCAGTTGGATAAATTAATTTACTAAAAACTGTTAAAAACCTATTCATCCCAAGTGAAATACCTATTTTTACCCTTTGAAAAAAACAAGATGAACACACTAAAAAGCATTGCATACCTTCTATTTCTTTCACCTTTTACGGGACTTAGTCAAACTATTTTATTTCAAGAATCATTCAGCACTGGGATTCCAGCCACATGGTCAATTGTGGATGAAGATGGTTTAACCCCAGCGGATGACGTGATTGAATTCACCGAAGCATGGATACCTTTTATTTTAGGATCTGACACGTGTGCCGCAAGTACATCTTATTACGAAACTGAAGGGAGTACCTCTGACTTTTTGATCACGCCTAAAATTTCCTTAGGCAATTTCTCAAAAATTAATTGGTCCGCTCGGTCCGTTGATGCTTCCTACCCTGATGGTTATCTTGTTCTTATCTCAACTACAGACAGTTTGATCTCAAGTTTCACGGATACCCTAATGGTTGTTGAAGCAGAACCAAATTATTTCACAACAAAAGGTGTTGAACTTGATTTAGCGGGATATGCCAATCAAGATGTATATATCGCCTTTAATAACAATACCGATAATGGCTTTATTTTACTGCTTGATCAAGTTACGGTTTTGGGAGCAGAGACGGCAAGTTTAACAAAATCACTTGAAACTGAAATCTCCATTTATCCAAATCCAACCATTGATTTTATCACCGTTCAATCTTCGAGTGAATTAGTACTCATTCGAATCTACGCATTGGATGGAACGCTGATTTTAACAAGTGTAAAAAACACCATTTCTCTAGCTAATTTAGCTACTGGGAATTATATTTTGCACGTCGACACAAAAAATGGTACAGAACGAAAATTGATTAGCAAGATCAATTAATTACTCTTCTCTGCCTAAAAAAGCCAAAAATAAAAA
>JALQVX010000344.1 GCA_023263555.1 Crocinitomix sp. | reverse complement strand
GGTTACACTTTATTCCCTGATTATCCAAAATATTCCGTTTGGTCAAATGCCTACTTCATGTCAGCAAATAGTGCCTCGGCTGATTGTTCTGCTTTTGAAAGAGATAAAATGTTAGTTGGTGATCCTACAGCAGGTGTCATTAAGATGAATTTCCCAGATATGTATCTTTTGTTTAACAGTGTTGCTCCTGCCTATGCAGAAGGACCAGAAGAACCAGACATGGACGAACCTTGTTATTTCTTTGCTGTTCAAGATAATGCTTTTCCTGGTGTTTCTAGCGACCACATTAAAATCTTAAAAGCAACGATTGATTGGGACGCTCCACTCACGTCAAGTGTTACGGATCACCAAGAATTAAATACAGCTGCTTTCAATTCTAACTTCAGCGGTGGTTGGACTGAAAACATAACACAAAGAGGCTCAACACAGCGTTTAGATGCTATTCCAGGAATTTTCTTGTACCGTGTTCAATACCGTCGTTTTGCTGATCATAACACGATTGTCCTGTGCCACAATGTTAATGTTGGTGGAAATAGAGCGGGCATGCGTTGGTATGAATTACGTGATGAAGATGATGGAAATTGGTCGATTTACCAACAAGGAACATATGCACCAGACTCAGAAAACAGCAGATGGTTAGGGAATTTGGCTATGGATGCTCAAGGTAATATCGCTATGGCCTACTCCTTTACGGGAACGGACCATTATCCTGGAATTCGATACACTGGGCGTTTTAAAGATGATCCCCTTGGAGAAATGACTGTACCTGAACTTACAGCTGTTGAAGGAGAATCTGCGCAGACTGGAGCAGGAAGATATGGCGACTATTCACAAATGTCTATGGATCCAACAGATGATATGACGTTTTGGTTTACAGGCGAATTTATTGGAGGAGGAGCGTCAAGACGTACACGAATTTTCTCTTTTTCTTCATGGCATATTGCCGGTTTAGAAGGATCAAATTCGGCAGTACCGTTTTTCAACGCATATCAACCGCAACCGCATCAATTACAACTGAATTGGAAAGATATTGGAGATGAAAATATAACACTTAGCGTTCACGATTCGCGTGGAAGATTAATCTTAACTCAACTCTTAAACGGTGGAACCAATAGTGAACTAATTGAATTGAGTGAAACAACTAACGGAATTTATATCCTGACTCTTACTGGGGAAAAAACGAACCTTTCTCGTAAAATATATTTAGGTAGATAATATGAAACACATTGCAATAGCATTGATACTTCTTACACTCAGCATAGGGTGTGGAACACGAAAAGATGCAAAGTCAAGTGATCAATCTGAAATTATATCGGATGAAGAAGTGGATAATCAGCTAGATAAAATGAATGATGTGCCTGATATGGACGTTAACGGTGCGTTTTCTTCAACGGGAATTATTCGGGATAAATCGTCTGAAAATTGTGGTTTCTTAGTTGAAATGATCATTGAGGAGGAGCCAAAACTTTTTGAACCGCTTAATTTGGATTCAGCTTTTTGTGTCGAAGGAATGTCAGTTGAAATGATTTATCGTTTTTCGAGAAGACCATCTAATTGCTTAATTGCATTACCTATAATTATTGACAAAATTGCAGTTAAATAAATTTATTGGCTAATTCAGTATCCCTTATTATCAATGGAGAAAAGTGTAAAAAAACTGATTGACACTCATGGCCGTGTGCACGACTATTTGCGCATTTCGCTATTGGAACGTTGTAACCTTCGTTGCACTTACTGTATGCCTGCTGAGGGAATTGTCTTAAGAGACAAAGCTGAGTTTATGTCGCAAGAAGAACTGTTAACGATTGCTTCTACTTTCGTTGAATTTGGAATAAAAAAAATCAGATTAACAGGAGGCGAGCCATTACTAAAGAAAAATTTTGCCGACATTATACATGAGCTTTCGAAGTTACCCGTTGAATTGACATTAACTACAAATGGGATTCTTTTAGATAAATATATTGAAGATCTTAGACGGGCGGGAGTTAACAAACTGAATATTAGTTTAGATTCACTTCAAGAAGAACGGTTTAATGCTATCTCGAGAAGAAACGACTTTCAACGGATACGTTCAAATATAGACCTTGCAATTAGGGAAAATTTTGATATCAAACTGAATGTTGTTTTAATGAAAGACACGAACGAGGATGAAATCATTGACTTTATTGAACTATCAAACGAAAGTCACATCAAAATTCGATTCATTGAATTTATGCCTTTTAACGGCAATAAATGGGATTGGTCCAAAAAGGTGAGTTTTGCAGAAATCATGGCAATTGTCTCTAGCCATTATGGAGAAGAAAACATACTCACAGAACCATTACCTCCGAATAGCACTTCAAAAAACTATAGAATTAAGAACTTTAAAGGTGATTTCGGTATCATCAGTTCAATTACGAATCCATTTTGTGACACTTGTAATCGTATCAGGTTAACCGCGGATGGAAAGGTTAAAAACTGTCTTTTTTCTTCGGAGGAAGAAGACCTACTTGGAGCCTTGCGAAGCGGTAAAGATATAAAAGAGAGAATCGAAAAGGTAATCCTTTCAAAACGAGCTAAACATGCAGGTATTTCTTCATTTGAGTCGGAAGAAGGACATTCAAATGCAGATCATAATCGCACTATGACTGCTATTGGTGGATAACTTGCAACAGCTTATGCACCCGGCTGATTTCAAGTAAAATTTGGTTCACTTGTTCTTCAATTAGATAATTCACCTCTAATTTTTCAGACCAATGGCTTTTAATGTCAATGAAATTAAAGTCATATAGATCCGCGTACCTTTTTAAATGCTCAAGATCATTGGGATTGTTTTGTGTAGCACAAATTATAAAATCACATCCCCTCGTGACTAATTGTTCCATAAGATGAAGCGTGGCATTACTCATATCATTTTGACTGGCTACACCGATTTTCATATTATCGAGTTGTACGATCGTATCAATATCACCTGTAAGTCCCAATTTTTCAATATTTAAGACTGTGGTATGTCTTAAACCAATTAAAATTTGACTGACAGTGCGAATGATAGATGTCTTATGACTTCCATTCTCACATTCTATTATAACTATAGCTTTTCTCAATTTATTGTAGCAAAGTGTTAATACCGTTTATATCTCCACAACAAATCTCCATAAATTAAACGGTCATGCAATTTCGCACTTTTAAAAAAGAAATAAAACAGTTTAAAGACGGGTAAAACAAAAAAAATGTAAGTATTTAGACCTATAAATTTAATTAATTTTGCATTTTTGGGTTAATTGGCGTTGGGTTGACGCCATTACTAATCTCATCACTACACTAATCCAAGTCGTATAGCATATTTAATTAAACCAGCTGTATTTTTAACCTGAAGTTTGCTCAATATATTTTGTCGGTGTGAATCAATTGTACGTTTGCTTAATTCAAATTTTTTCGCAATTTCATCATTCGTATATTCATTTGCAATCATCCGTAGCACTTCTAATTCACGCCGAGTTAAAGAAATTTTGCGTTTATCGATTCGAGTCGGAGGGCGCTTATCAGAATTAGGTTCTTCAGTATAAGGCTCCATTAATTTTAGAGCGACTTCATTGCTATAGTACTTACCACCTTCCAAAACTGTTTTAATAGCATCCGTTAGGACTTCTGATCCGGTATTTTTAAGGATATATCCTTTCGCACCTGCCTTTATCATACTTCTAATTTCATAGTCGTCACTATGCATAGAAAGAGCAATAATATTGGTATCTGATCTGTCACGAATGATTTGTGCCGTTGCCTTGATACCATCTAACTCCGGCATATTGATATCCATCAAAATGATATCATACGTATATATTTTGGCGCGATCCACAGCTTCTTTACCATTGACAACTTCGTCAATTCGTTCAATAAAATTAACGTTATCTCCCCCAGTTAACGTATACTTAATTCCAGTACGAACTAATTTGTGATCATCTGCAATCAATATTTTTATTTTATTCATTTGTCTTATTTTTTGGGAAATTTCACCCAGAGTTCAGTTCCTTTTCCAGGCATACTATTTATATCATATGAGCCGTTATAGGCAGTTACCTTTGTCCTTATATTACTTAATCCCCTATTTTCTCGAATATTGTCAAGCTTAGTCATGTCAAAACCCTGACCATTTTCAGACAGCGTTAACTCAATTTGATCCTCCTGCTCTATCAAATAGATATTTAAACCGTCTGCATTCGAGTGCTTAATCATATTATTTATAAATTCTTGCACAATTCGATAAATAACAATTTCCAATTCAGAGAATATTCTAGGAAAATTTTCTGTACAAACAAAGTCAACTTCAATTTTATCTGAGGCTTGTAATTTCCCAACAAGTTCTTCTAGTGCTAATTCTAACCCCCCTTTTACCAGAACATTTGGCATAAGGCCAAAACAGATTTCTCGTAAATGGCTAATTGAATTATCCAAAATCTCATTACAAAGCTCAAGTAAATTATAAAACTCCTTATCCTCTACTTCAAATCTACCAAAATTCGATAACATCAATTGCGCCATGGACAATTCTTGACCTAGCGAATCATGCAAATCATCTGCAACTCTTCTTTGTTCGGCTCCTTGAGTAGAAATAATTGTTTTCAAAATCAATTTTTCGTTCTCTTTTTGCGCGGAAATATCCTTAACACTTATCAGATATCCGCTAAATTCACCTAATCGATCAACTAATTTCGAACAAGAAAAAAGACCGTACACGACCTCTCCCCCTTCCTTTTGCAGTACTGACTCTATTACAAAATTCCCACCAAACTTCAATAACGCTTTTTTAATAATGTTAAAAGTTCCTGCTTGATCTTCTTTAAAAAAACTAACAATGTTCGAATTTAAAAGATCATCATGTGAGTAATTTAATATATTGGATACGGCTTGATTCACATCTTTTATACTCCCTTTCTCATCCACAACAAATACAAGATCTGTAACAGCATTAAAAATACTACTAAAATATTCCTTTGACACATTGGTAGATCTCAATTCTTCTCCGAGCATGTTGATGCCAGAAATGATCATGTCTATTTCATCATATTTATCAGAAATACGTCCTTTAACATGATAGGCACCGGCTGAATAAGACAGTAATAAGTCACTTATTTCATCAATTTGCGATTTCTGCATAGAAATTCTTCTTAATTGGGAACAGGGTATTACAAAGAAACAAAATAATTTCGTTCAATGATGACTTTTTTTCGATTCACGGTATAATTTAATCGACCAATAAGGAGAACAGGATTAAGAGCTGCTAGCAAAGTAACGAAAGCATAGCCTCTGAACAGGAAATAAATGATCTAAAGAGCAGATGGCTTTGGCTTAATCACTGAGAATTTAAAGAGCAACACGGATATGCAAAAGAGTATTTTTAGAAGAAAATTTGATGCTCCCACGTTCAGCCACAATTTACTTCTATAGATGAGAAAAAACAAATTAAGCGTGCTCAGTCGCACACTTTCATCACCAAAGAAGCTAACTGTTGAGCAATTAAAAGAAGAGTAGCTGAAGGCAAGTGAAAATCATCTGACATAAAAGAATCAAAAGAAATCCTTTGTCAACCTCTACTACTTATTAAATTGATTTAACCAATCAATGGCCTCCTCTTGATTAGAAAAAACTTTGGCTGGCATTTTTGATTTATTAAATGAAATTTTTATAAAGAAATTAGCCGGCTCTGTCGCATCTGTCTGTTTTTTTGCTTTTCTTTATAAAAAATGGAATTAGATAAATAACTAAAGTGCTGATTTTCAATTGAATTTATTTTGTGACAATTGAATTTTATCAGTTGAAAACGGTTAAATTTGGTAGATGCGACAAAACCATCAGTTTTCATTATATGGGTTTTATTGTTATCAATTTTCAACATCACTTAACCCCAAAG
>JALQVX010000284.1 GCA_023263555.1 Crocinitomix sp. | reverse complement strand
GGTGCTACGGCATTGATCCGAATTCCGCCCTTCCCAAAAGTGCGCGCTATGCCGCGCACATAGGCATGAAGAGCTGCTTTTGCCACTGAATAGGTTACAGGCGCTCCCGGAATCACTTCCAAACCGCAAATCGACGAAATGCAAACAATAATAATTATATTATTGGTGAACCAAAAGAGGATCCTATCAAAGTAAAAATATTAAATCCAAATCTTCATTATAAATTATTATTCCATCCAGATTTGTATTTTGGAGAAGCTTATACAGAAGGTGAAATCATTATTGAAAATGGGAATTTGACTGAATTTTTGGATTTAGCTCTAATGAATATAGGAAGACGTGAATTTAATTTTTTTAGCTATTTATTAAATAAAGCTAGAGGATCATACAGATATTTAACAAATTTAAGGTATAGTCGTCAAAATTCAACAAACCTTCCTAACAGAATATCAACAAGTTTACGTTTGTAACACCATCTTTGACGATTTTCACCCCATTTTTCAGGAACATCTCAATCAAAAGAAATTAGGGGATGAAATAATATCAATACAAAAGCGTTTTGGTTTTGAATCGAATGCTTAATTTTGGCACACTTTGAAAATGCTGCATACATATATACTGCTTACTTTGTTCGCTCTTATTGGAACGCATAGTTGGGGTCAAAACCCAACTATTTCGGGAGTGGTAGTGGACGAGGACGGATCACCTATTGAAGGAGCAAGTATTCGAATAGATGGAGATGAACTCGATTCACGCACAGATAAAAATGGGATTTTCTCGATTACTGTTCTCCCCAACGACACCTACAATTTGCGCTTCAGTTACGCTAAAAACTATACAAATATAAAAGTTCGCGTTGGTGAGGAAAATGTTGAAAACATGTCCATAACCATTCAAGACAAAACCTTAAATCAGATCGAAATTGTTCAAGTTCGTCCAACCGATTTTGTGGATGGGTTTCCACCGGTTGAATTTTCAAAAATACCAACAGCTACGGGAAACTTCGAAGACATCATTAAAGCAGGTGGATTGGGTGTAAATTCAAATAACGAATTAACAGCCAATTACAATGTAAGGGGAGGGAATTATGACGAGAACCTTATCTATGTGAATGGCATTCAAATCTACCGCCCGTTTTTAGCGAGATCCGGTCAACAAGAGGGGTTAAGCTTTATAAATCCTGCATTTGTTGAAAACATCTTCTTTTCTTCAGGTGGATTTGATTCATTTTACGGCGATAAATTAAGCTCAGTATTAGATATCCGCTACCGTGATCCTTTAAAATTTGGGGGGACAGCACAAGCAAGTTTAATGGGGGGGCAAGCGCATGTCGAAGGCCGATTTGCAAGGAATCGAGGGTCTTATATTACTGGTGTTCGTTATCGAGCAAATTCATACCTACTCAACAGTTTACCCACACAAGGTGATTATAACCCAACCTTTTTTGATTATCAGTTTTTAACAAATTTCTATTTAAAATTTGATGATCAAGATAATTACATCAAGTGGTATACATTGGGACATTTTTCGACAAATAATTATCGTTTTGAACCTAAGAACAGGACTACCTCTTGGGGCACTGTGAATGAGGCATATCAATTAAGGGTATTTTTTGAAGGACAAGAAGAAACCAAATTTCAAACCTTCACAGCTGCAACGGGTTTTGAAGTACTTAAAAACAATCGTTTAAAACTAAATTTTGTGACCTCTGTTTTCCATTCCGTGGAAAGTGAACATTTTGATATACTTGGAGAATATTGGATCAATGAATTAGAAACAGATCCCTCGCAAGAAGAATTCGGTGATTCTACAGCAAATGTTGGTGTAGGTGGAATTTTGGATCATGCTAGAAATGATTTAAATGTTTGGATAGGCAATGTCTATCATGATGGAAAATACAGTTTTAAAAGCCACATTAAGGGAGAAGGCGAAAATCAAAAACTGAAATCTGCTGATTTATTTTGGGGAGTAAAACTACAATTCGAATCGTTTGAAGATAAATTGAGTGAATGGCATTTGATCGACTCAGCTGGCTATTCCATTCCGCAAGGACAATCTGATATTGTTGAATTAAAAGATGTGATTAAACAAGATAATTTTGTTGAAAGTTACCGCACAAGTGGCTATATTCAATACACGAGAAACAGTGTCAAAAATAAGGTCGTCATCCTTGACTTGAAGCGAAAAATAAAAACAGATACTTCAATTGCCTACATTTACTATCAAGACACCCTCGACCGCAGTCCTGCCAAATTCTCTTATACAATCGGAACAAGAGCAGGTTATAGAACCTATAATCAAGAAGGATGGTTTACGCCAAGAGCGAGTGTTACTTTTACACCACGAACTTATTTTTTATCAGAAGACAGCACCGTATTGCGCCGTAACATGAAATTAAGAATGGCGAGTGGACTTTATTATCAGCCGCCATTATACCGAACTATGCGGGGTATTGACGGCACAATTAATTCGGATATAGTCTCACAAAAATCGTGGCACAATGTCATTGGAGCAGATGTTTATTTTAATTTGTGGGGACGCTCATTTAAATTCATCACTGAAGCCTATTATAAATATATGTGGGATGTCGTTCCTTATGAAATAGACAATGTTCGCATTCGCTATTATGGCGAGAATAATGCGGTCGCATATGCGTATGGATTTGATGCAAAAGTAAATGGAGAATTTGTACCGGGTGTGGAATCGTTTTTTAGAGTTGGCTATTTAAATACGAAAGAAGACATCTTGGATGATTTCTACTATACTTATTTCAATTCAGACGGTGACACCATTCGCCCTGGATACACGTTTAATAACACACCGGTAGATTCTTCGCGAACAGAACCAGGGTTCATTCCAAGACCAACCGATCAACGATTGACTTTTACGGTATTCTTTCAAGATAAAATGCCGCGATTTGAAAACTTAAAAGTTTCGACAAATTTGACAATGGGCACACCACTGCCCTATGGACCTCCCACATTTGAGCGTTATAAAGATATTTTACGCACTAAATCATACTTGCGCTTGGACCTAGGTTTTATGTACGAAATCATAAATCCGAAGTCAAAAGAATCATTTTCAGAGAAAGCTGTATTCAAACATTTTGAGCAAATGACAGTTAGCTTAGATGCGTTTAATCTCTTGGGGGTTAACAATATTATTTCGTATCAATGGCTACAAGACATTGCTGGTCGTTATTACGCTATTCCAAACCACTTGACCGGTAGACGAATAAATATCAGACTCACGCTCAAATTTTAGTAGCACTTGGATGGTGAGAAGTGAGCATTTTTTTAGCACCGCCACTCTATCGTAACTATGTTTTTCTTACATTTAGCAAAATTAAACGAAGTAACATGAAAAAACACGCTTTTGCACTTCTTAGTATCGTAACAATTTCAGTCGCAACGTTAGTGAGTTGCAATAAAGATAAAGAACCAGCCGTAACCACGTCAGGGCTTTATACAGGATCTTTTGAAGGGAATTATATGGGAGAAGATTCCTTAACCTCTTCTGGATACCAAGTTGAAGTCGTTGCGTTGAACGACAATAAAATAAAGATTACTGGAAACAACTTTGAACCATTTGAAGTACTTGTAACAACGAATGGGCTGAATGTAGAGGCTGTTTCAAAATCAGATCCGTATTTATTGGATTTCATTTTTATCGGTAACGAAAACAAATTAAAATTCACTTTCAATAAAGGAGCGAATGAAGCAAAATTTATTGGCCTCAAATAATTGAGATCTTAAACCCCATGAAAAAGCCACTCAATGAGTGGCTTTTTTTAGTTTGAATTAGGCGTTGTTAATTGATTCACAATATCCTTAATCGGTCGAATTGATTTTACATGCTCAATTGTCGGTCCGGCACACCAAACGGTTTTGTATGTGGCGCTAAAAGCTGATTTCTCAAGTGATTTCATACCCTTAACAAAAGTCAACATTTTCACCCATTTTTTTAAACGCTTATTCTTACTCAATAAAGCTTCCAACCAATTTTGTTTCGTTCCGATTTTTTGAACATAAGGTGTATTGATAACTGTGCAGGGAGAGCCAGAAACTTTTGTACTCATGACAATATCTTTAGCGCCATAATCGACACACGCTTGTTTATATTCGTCCGTAACTCCTGACTCCTCACTTGCAATAAATACACTTCCAACTGATACCCCACACGCTCCTAAAGCGAGCACCTCCTGCAATTCCTCATAATTCCCTACACCACCAGCAGATATAACAGGAATCCTGCAATTTTTAACTAATTCAGGAATCAAAATGTGTCGTGGTGTTGGACCTGCATGACCACCTGCTTCTTTGTTCACTGCAATAATTGCGTCCGCTCCTAATTCCTGAACCTTTAAAGCATATTTTAGATCAACCACATCACAAAAGACTTTGATCCCTTTGGATTTACATTGCTTAATAACTTCAACAGGACTTCCAAGAGAGGTAATGATATAATCAACATTTAGCTCAACGCATGTCTTCAGTTGATCCGGCATTTTAGGATTGGATTTGTTGACAATCAGGTTTACGCCAATCGGTCCCTTCGTATTCGCGCGAATTTCAGTAATCGCTTTTCTAAAATCGTCATCCGTTCGATAATTCAGGGCTGGAACGCATCCCGTTATGCCGTTATTACCCGCAGCAATTAACATTTTTGCATTGGACACCAAGAACATAGGTGCCATAATAATCGGATACTGAATTTTTAATACTTCCGTCAATAATTTACGTTCCGCCATATAATTAGCTTTCTAACAAAGATAATTCTTTTATTTTTCGCAAACTACTTATTTCATTTTTTTATGCACGCATAACGATTTATTTCATCATAGAACGTCATTAATAATAATACGATTCTTGTTTACCTAGTTTGGATGCTAGCCTATAGAGATAGAGCGCATCGAGATCAAGTATTTAGTGATTTTGCTAAGGACCCAGA
>JALQVX010000258.1 GCA_023263555.1 Crocinitomix sp. | reverse complement strand
CTGCGTCAGGACAGCAAAGTGTATCTTCAAAAGAGGGGTTAGGAATGAGGCTTAGATCAATTAAATTAGTGCACTCACAATCTGGATCATTAAGATCGATTAAACCATCCCCGTCATCATCAATGGCATTATCACAAATTTCCTGTCCAAACGATTGGCCAAACAGGAAAAAAGTAAATATGATGGTCGCTAAATAGTTCAATTATCTTTGTTTTAAAGCTAAACGATTAAGTCCCTATAATTGTTTAGCTATTAAGCCTTTAAATTAATAATTTTTAAGAAATGTTCGAAAGAAAAGTGAATATTTCATGGACAACAACTTCTAAGTCTTCGGGTAAATCCTCTTCGCTCCATGGCTGTTTGCTACCAAACGTGTGATCTGCACCTTTCATTATCACTAGATCCGTATCTGTCCATTCTGCTATTTTTTGACCTTCTGAAATACTAACCGTCAAATCCATATCACCATGAATTTGCAAAAAGGGAACGTTGATTGCGGTTGCAGCACTTTCGATATTTAAAAGTGATTTGTAATGAACAAAGTCTTCATAGAATGAATAAAAATGAGGCATATCCTGATTTGTACGTGCATTTCGAACATAGATCACCCCTGTTCTTTCCCATTCACGCAATGGATCACCCTCAGGAAAACGATTTTCGATAACAGAGATCCCCGCCAAGGAAACAATCCCTTTTATTTTAGGATGTTCAGAGCCGCCTAAAATGACCATTCCTCCACCCCTGCTGTGTCCCAGTAAATATAATGGAAGATCCAATTCACATTCCTCTTTAACTATTCGTTCTGTTTCATCAATAATAGTAAGTAGATCGAAAAGTTCTTTGGAATAAGTATTGCGACCGAAAGCCTCGAGATCATCAAAATCAATTGGATTATCAACCGTCCCCCCATTGTGCGTTACATTAAATTTGACAAAACCATATCCTTGCGAGACAAAATAATTTTGCATCAACGGCCAAGCCCCCCAATCTTTATACCCCTTGTATCCATGCATAAAGATGAGCACACCTTTTGCCTGCTCAGGAAGTTGAAAATCGAAAAGACTTTTGCGTCCGTCACTCCCTTCAAATATTTTATTTTCAAAATCAATCAGCATTCTAATCTGTAAAATAAAGTTAGACTTCGTATCTTTACCGTGAAGTTAGCTAAAGTTATAAAAACATATCCGTTGAACGTCATTAAGTCCTTTCTTATATTTGCTCTATTTTTGTTATTCATGAGCTGCTCTGCGAGCTTTGGTGATAAATACACCTTAGGAAATTTAGAGATTTATTATACCTCTGAAAATATTTCTGATCGACTTGTAATTGCAACCGGAACTTATTTTAGGGAAAATGATCTTATTTTGGATCATCCGCATTCGATTCAGTTAACCTCAGATGAAACAAGCTATCTTGTAAATATCGTCTTAGAGCGTCCAACAGAAGAATTAACGCCTCTAGCTCGAATCAACTTCAAATTATTAGAAGATGACTTACGTGAAAAAGTATTCAATGGTATGAATGTCAACATTCAACTCTGTAATGCTAACTTCATAGTTGTTCAAACACTTTAAAAATGGTCAATTTTAACGTATGAAAATTTCAGCATCCATTTATTCCGACAAGGACCGTTCGATAGAAGATACACTAATCGCTTTAAACGACTCGCACGTGGATATGATTCACGTAGATTGCAATGATAATTTGAATGTTTTTGGAGATATTGAGATCATTCAACGCACCTCAGACATTCCCGTTGATTTACACATTATCACTTCTTTCCCCGAACGTTTTTATCCTGCACTCAGCCAATTCGACATTGAGTTTGTGACCTTTCAATATGAAGACTTGAACGGAAAAAAATTGGAAATACCTGCCGAATTCAGCGGACAGCTTGGATTGGCAATTACGACTGAAACGCGCATTGAGGTTTTTGATGACTACGTTGATGAATTTGACTTCATTTTATTCATGGCAACTGTTCCTGGACAAAGTGGTGGCAAATTTGATCCAAGAAATTTCAGGCGCATTCGGGCCTTCCAGAATAAGTACCCTTCAAAAAAGGTTCATGTTGACGGAGGTGTGAATGCTGAAGTTTCCTTTATCCTAAGAAACATGGGCGTTTTTGCATCCGTTTCGGGATCCTATCTCTTTAACTCAGCGAACATTAATACGGCTTTACTTAACTTGAAATTGAACGAAATTGATTCGAGCTTTTTAGTGAAAGATTTTATGAGAGATTTAAGTGAATCTCCTGTGATTTA
>JALQVX010000225.1 GCA_023263555.1 Crocinitomix sp. | reverse complement strand
TTATCGATTTTATCAACTGTGTTTATTTCGCATGGAATTCGGTTTGCAATCATCCGCCAAGCGGTCATTTCTAAGCCCATTTATCAAATTATCTTAATCACCCTCGTTTTATCCATTGCGGCAGCGTTTATTTTAGAAGGTTTACAATATACCTACGAATCATTCATTACAATTGATTATGTGGAGGTCTTGCCTGAAGACAATGATTTTAATTGGCCGTCTTTTCTTTTTGCTGTTTCACGTTCGATTATTCTATTTTTATTGTGGTGCGGTTTCTATTTTGCCTTTATTATTGCCGAAAAATCAAGAGCGCAAGAGATTTTGAATCTGAAATGGGAAGCGTCAAAAAATGAAATCGAATTAAAAAATTTACGAGCTCAATTAAATCCCCATTTTTTATTCAATTCCTTAAATTCGATTCGTGCCCTTGTGGAGTTGAATCCTAGCCAAGCAAAAACATCTATTACTCAGCTCTCTAATCTTTTAAGACAATCGATTAGTTTGGGTAAAATGCGTGTGATTCCTTTGTCAGACGAATTAAATTTGGTGAGGACTTATCTCGATCTTGAGCAAGTGCGATTTGAAGAGCGATTGGCGACACGCTTTGATATACAGCCTGAAGCGTTGAGTTGTGAAATTCCCCCTTTGTTGATTCAAACGATTGTGGAGAATGCAATTAAGCACGGAATTGCGCAGTCTGTTGATGGAGGAATAATTGGGACGGTTATAAGCGTTGAAAATGATGTGTTGAGCGTTACAGTGAGAAATACAGGTGAGCTAAAAAAGAAGAATGAAGAAGAGGGGATTGGTATAAAAAACTCAAAAAAAAGATTGGATATTCTTTACGGCAAGCGAGCAAAATTTAGCATCAAACAGGAAGATGATCAAGTGGTGGTGAATATAAAAATTAAATATCAATGAGAACGATAATTGTAGATGATGAACGATTGGCACGAGAAGAACTAAAATCACTTTTGTCAAAATATGGCGAGATTGAAATTGTAGGAGAATATAAAAATGCCCCAGAGGCACGTGTAGCAATTGAGACACAAAAACCGGACTTGGTTTTTATGGATATCCAAATGCCTGGAGAGAGTGGATTAGAACTTTTACGAAGTATTGCCAACCCTCCACGCACAATTTTCGTGACTGCATTTGACGAGTACGCAACGAAAGCTTTTGAAGTCAATGCATACGATTATTTGATGAAACCAATTGATCCTGATCGTTTGGATGAAGTTTATGGTCGATTGACAGAGGAGAATAAGACGCCATCAAGTGTTGAAAATTCATCAACCCTAAAGGCTGGGGATCCAATTTTAGTGAGAGATGGAGATAAAGTATGGTTCATTAAGATTGATCAAGTGCGTTATTTTGAGTCGGAAGGAAATTATGTAAAAGTTCATTTTGATAAGTTTAAGCCACTTATTTTAAGATCTTTAAATAGTTTGGAGGAACGTTTAGATGATAAGTTGTTTTTTCGAGTAAATCGAAAATTTATTGTCAACTTGAATCATGTTGTGAATATCGAGAATTGGTTTAATGGAGGATTGCAAGTTGAATTATCGTGCGGAACGAAAATAGAAATATCGCGACGACAAACAATAAAATTTAAGGATCAGTTTAGTATTTAGGTATTGATTTGGCTAAAAAGAACATCCTAACCGTAAGAATTTAAAAAAAAATTGGAGATTTTGTAGGATGAAAGGAATTCCGTTAATCGTTTATTTATTTTGTTTCTTTATTTATTCCTGTGAAGTTCAAGATAAAATAACGCCCGTTCCCGAATATGCCTTCGAAAGTGATCTTGAAACAATTATCGAAAAAGACGGTGAATTGGTTTTTGAGACGACTCACTCGACCTCTTTTTTAGCAGCTGCTCAGGCCGTTTCAGATGAATATAGTCGAAGTGGAGTGCATGCCTTGCGACTAGATTCGGCAACAACCTATGGACTTAATTATAGAATAGAAGCGGTTGCTCCAGGAAGTTTTATTGAGCTGTCTGTCTGGTCGCATATCAATAATTCAGCGGCAACCTTGTCTGTTACCGAGTATTGTGGGGAATCTGTTTTTCGTTATCTAACAACAGTTGATCAAAGAGATGAGGTTGAAGGGGAATGGCAAAAGCATACGCTTTCGTTCGTTGTCAAACCGAATTTAGATTGGATTGATATCAATGTTTTTGCAGGTGGCAGCGTCGCTTATTTTGATGATTTTTCGTTTCATCTAAGTCAATCGGTACCGAAGAACCAATTAAAGGACGAGTTATTCTTATCCTTTATCGATTCCAGTCAATTAAAATTAAACGAATCAATTACACAAGCATCCCATTTTACAACGATTCCTGTTACATGCAAAAAATACGTTAAAGGAATGCTCGTTCAAGGTGAAGATACAGCGCAAATTGATGCTAAATTAAAAGGAGATTGGACAGACCATTTATTCAGTGGAAAAGAGTCACTTCGTATCAAGATGAAAGGTGATTATGCCTTTCGTGGATTGAAAAATTTCTCAATTCAACATCCAAAATCACGCAATTTTCTAGATGAATGGGTGGTTCACAAGATCGCCGATCGCGAAGATATTTTGACAACAACGTTTGATTTTATTAATGTAAGCATGAACGACATAGATTATGGTGTTTACGCGCTAGAAGAGCATTTTGACAAACAATTATTAGAAAGTCGAAAACGTCGCGAAGGACCGATCCTTAAATTTGATGAATCGAGTTTTTGGTCGGTTATTAAACACTATGACGGTGGAGATAGCTTGTCTCTATTCCCGTATTTTCAGCAAAGTACAATCACTGTTTTCAAAGAAGGACGTACCCTAAAATCAGATCAATTAAAAAAACAATTTTTGGACGGAGCGAAATTATTGAATCTTTTTAAGGAAGGATCACTCGAAATTGATGACATTTTTGATATTGATCAATTGGCAAAGTTCTATGTTTTATGTGAAATTAGCGGAGGAAGTCATGCCTTAAGATGGCACAATAGGAGGTTCTATTTTAATCCTGTTACCCAAAAATTAGAACCTATTGCTTTTGATATTCTGCCTTTTATGAAAGGCGATTCTTTCAGGTGTTTGATGGAGGAAAAGTTGACTATGGCGGCAAGTGATTTTGAACTGTCATTTGATCATGCCATTTTATACAATGCTGAATTTAAGAAACGTTATTTTTATCATTTGAAACAACAAATACAGGAATCGTATCTCGACTCACTTTTCGCAGAAATTGACGAAGAAATGCAAGTGAATTTGAATGCGCTGGAAGGAGAATTCAAGGGATATCAATTCAATCGCGAACGTTTTTATAAAAATGCAGCTTTTTTGAAGACTAAACTCCCGCATCTAGATTCTTTATGGGAAGAAAAGATAACGGAGAAAACGCGTGTTTCGGAATGGTATAAATCACCCGATTTTAGTAGTAGAACTGATGATTTGTTTTTGAAAAATCTCTCCATTAACGCGTACCGTGATAAAAAGAAGGATCAGTACGAATTATTGATTGAAAATTACCATCTCAATCCTATTGATATCTATGGATACCATTATTCAGGTGACGAGGAAGGGGCTGTGATCTTGGATCATAAAATAAGATTAGAAGGCTATTCTCAGTTCGCTGATTCGGTTCGAATTCGTACTGACTATAAACCGACGAAGATCTTTTTTACAGTTTCCAATAGCCCAAATTTAATTCTTTCAAACACGGTCACCAAATGGGCGAAACCAAATGGAATAAGCACGCGAATGAATTTGAAACACGGATTCAATCGGGAGTCAACACTGTTTTCTATTCATCAGGATCATCTTATTTTTAGCGGTAAAACAACCATTGATCAATTACTTTATATTCCCGAAAATTTTCAAGTCGACATATTACCTGGAAGTGAAATAGAGTTTAAGAATGGGGGAGGTTTAATCGTGACAAATAGTTTTTACGCGAAGGGAACAGAAGGTGAACCGATTCTTTTCTTTGCTTCAGATTCAACTTGCAACGGTCTCACTATTTTAAATGGAGTAGAGGCCGTGATGTCTTATGTTCGATTCGAAAATATGCGCAATTTAGACTATAAGAATTGGGAATTGACGGGAGCAGTCACCATCTATGAAACTGAAACTTATTTATCGCATTGCACGATATCTTCCAACCTATCGGAGGATGCATTGAACATTATTCGCAGTCACTTTACAATTGACCATTTAACGATTAAAGCATCCTTTTCAGATGGATTTGATGCCGATTTTTGCACAGGATTACTTGAACATTCTAATTTTTCAAATACAGGTAATGATTGCATTGATTTTTCAGGATCTGAAATCACGTTGCGATCTATTTCAATTAAAAATTCCGGAGATAAAGGAATTTCAGGGGGGGAAGCATCTCACTTAACCTTGGATCAGATTGAAATTGATGGAGCCATAACAGGCATTGCAGCAAAAGATGGTTCAGTCATATTAGGTAAAAATATTACCATCTCTAACACGGAATACGGTTGCGCAGCGTTTCGAAAGAAAGCTGAATATGAGGAGGCATCAATTGACTTAAAAACGCTTACCTTTCACGAAATTGTTCAAGAGATATTGGTCGAAAAAGGTTCGATCATTTCTATCAATGGCCAACAGTTTCAAGGTGATGAGAAACTTGATATTGAGGCACTCTATGCTGCATTCGAATAAGTTGATATTTTGCCAGATTTTTAACCGGGCTTATTTATAATCCATCACTTTTTAATAGGAAAAACAATTTTACTCGTAGCAAAAATCTTATGCATGGCAACAGCAAAATCACTCCGTTTGGCCTTGTAAATATCGTTCACATAATTTTGTGGATTGAGGTCAAATAATGGAAACCAAGAACTGTGAATTTGGATCATTATTTTATGTCCTTTTTTAAAGGTGTGGAAAAGGTCGAGTAAGGGAACAGCAACGCTTGTTTTTTTGTTTTGTGTGAAAGGTATACCTTTGTCAAATCCGTCTCTATAACGCCCTCGAATGTAGCCTGCGCGAACCAATTGTTGATAGCCGTTCATTTTTACTCCTTCTGGATCCGTATCCAACGGCTTGCGATTCATAGGGTAAACGTCTATTATTTTAACGTACAGGTCGGCATCCCCTAAATTGGTGGCAAAATCAAGGATGGCTTTTATTTCACCAAGAACGGTTAAATCTTCACTTAAAATTTCCGTTTCAAAGCTCAACACGTCTGGTCGTTTTGAAACAAAACGTTGATCATCTGTAAAATAATGTTTTGGAGCCATTCCATACCAGTCGTCCCCCTCAATATAAGGAACAGGATGTAGCGGATCCGCAATAAAAGAACTAAAGTCATTTACACGCGGAATTTCTGGATACGCTTTATTCATCTTACCATCATACAAAAAGAAGGTTTCATTTTCCTCAGTTGTGGGATAGCGATCGAAATAAGCCCACTCATTTTTGCCGGTATCAAAGAGTTTTACTTTAAATGAAGGTGCATCTCTCAAACCTTTTAAGTGTTTTTCATAATAAGGGAATTCAACCTCTTCCATAAATTCCGTTGAAAGATTATAGCCGTAAAAAACATTGCCTAAATAATACGCGCTGTCGCCCCGTGTTGGATGACCGTGTGACCAAGGGCCCATTACAAATTGCGCATTCGATTGAGGCGAATTTTCTTCAATGTGTTTGAATGAGTTCAAGATGCCGTATAAATTTTGTTCGTCATTCCATCCACCAAGCACCATCACTTGGCATTCGATATCATTATAATATTGTTCCCAATCTCTCAATTGTCGTTCGGTATCATAATCTTGATGCTCCCGAATAAATTGCCAAAAGAAATCAGTTGAATCCAGAATATCTTCGTAATTCGCCAAACTTAAACGATCCAAGAAAAAATCATAATAATCGGGTTGAATATTTAACGAATCTATAATTCCATAACTGTCATTTTTATTCACCCACCAAGCAGTATCAACGGGATTCGGTCTCGGTGTTCCAAAACCACTGATAACCGGTAAATAATTCAATGCAAAAATACCGTAGCGATTAAAGTCTTCAAAATAGAAATTGGTCACAGGCGCGCTTGCAATAACGGCTTTCAAAGAGGGATGGTTCGAACGTGCGCCTACAAGAGTTGTCCACCCTGGATAAGATGTGCCATGCATACCGGCATTGCCATTATAATGCTTGACATTTGCTAAGAGCCAATCAAAGGTGTCATAGGTATCGGTTAATTCGTCTGTTTGAGTTGAATCAAACAGGGAATAAGGCGGTTTTGTATTTTCATATTCACCTTCACTCATCCAGCGACCGCGAACGTCTTGAAAAACAAAAATATAACCAGATTTGACAATTTCTTCATTGTGAAAAATTCGATTTGGCAACGTGTCTTCTCCATATGGACGGCAACTATAAGGGGTACGTTGCAACAAAATTGGATAATTTTGAGAAGTGTCTTTGGGCGCGTAAATACTTGTAAAAAGTTGCGTTCCGTCTCGCATTGGAATGTATGATTCTGTCTTTACGTAATGATCCTGCCAGTGATATGCGTCATCACTATTATTTTCTGAACTGACCTGATTACAGGCTATTAGGTTCAAAATAAGTACAGCGGGCACGAAATAGAAGAGTAATTTTTTCATGGTTTGTTTATCAATTGTCACAAATATATCTGAAATCTGACAATTAGTCCTCTAAAATAAGGTCTTGGACGAAAAGCGCGCTGAAAACGATTGATTTAAAGTTAAATACTATATTTTTAGCTAAACGAAAAGATTAGATATACTTAATCCAACTAAGGAGATGGTTTCGAAAGGGACCATCTTTTTTATTTAAAAAATCAAGGATCTTATTGTAAACGAGGTGCAATAAAC
>JALQVX010000244.1 GCA_023263555.1 Crocinitomix sp. | reverse complement strand
ATTAAGTGGATCCGCAGATGAAATTCCGCGCGCAAATTCTGTTCCTTTCTTGCTGTCAAAAAGTAATTCAAAATAGTCGCCTGCGGTGATGCGTTCATGATGATTGCAATTTTTACAGACATGATGAGTCGCTTTATGATCTTCAGATGTCACAACAGCCTTGCACTTTGGACACTTATACCAGAGCCCTTCTGGCGTTTCTTTTTTTTCAGCAGTAGAGGTTGAAATTCCCTCTTTTTTTCGTGTAAACCATCCCATACTAATCCTTTTAAATTTTTACTGTGCTGTTAAATTTAGGCAATCGTAATCGAATTATCAAGGTAAACGTCCTGAATCGCATTCAATAGTTGGATACCTTCAGACATGTCCTTTTGAAACGCTTTTCTTCCAGAGATTAAACCGTGTCCAGCAGCACGCTTATTGATAACCGCTGTTTTGATAGCATCAGCCAAATCTGTTCCGCCGTTACCGGTTGAAGCACCACCTGAATTGATGAGTCCGTTTCTTCCCATGTAGCAATTTGCCACCATGTATCTGGTTAAATCAATCGGGTTATCTGTGGTTAGTTCTGAATAAACTTTCTTATGTGTTTTACCAAACTTGATCGCGTTGTATCCGCCATTCAATTCAGGTAATTTTTGTTTAATGATATCGGCTTGAATTGTCACACCTAAATGTGTAGCTTGAGAAGAAATATCCGTTGCGGTGTGATAATCAATACCATCTTTCACGAATGCTGGATTACGCAAGTAACACCATAAAATCGTTGCCATTCCCAATTCGTGTGCACGTTCAAAAGCGCGAGCGATTTCTATAATTTGTCGCTCTGAACCTTCTGACCCAAAATAAATCGTTGCGCCTACAGCTGTTGCTCCTAAATTCCACGCTTCATCAACCGATCCAAATTCAATTTGATTATACGTATTTGGATAAGACAAAAATTCATTGTGATTCAATTTCACGATAAAAGGAATCTTGTGCGCATATTTTCTTGAGCATGAAGCGAGAACGCCAAATGTAGAAGCGACACCGTTACATCCGCCTTCAATGGCTAATTTTACAATGTTTTCCGGATCGAAATAAATTGGATTGGGGGCAAAAGATGCACCTGCAGAATGTTCGATTCCTTGATCCACAGGTAGGATAGAAACATATCCTGTTCCCGCTAGTCTACCGTGGTTGTATAAAGCTTCTAAGCTTCTTAATACTTGAGGATTACGATTTGTAGGACCGAAAGATCGTTCAACAAAATCACTACCCGGTAAATGGAGTAAATTTTTAGAGATTGTTTTACATTCGTGGTTTAGTAATGCTTCACCTTCGCTTCCCAATAATTCAAGGACTTTATTCGCCGCCATTTCTTTTAGTTATGTTTAAGAACGGGCAAAATTAAAAAAACTTTCGATTCAGGCGGTCAATTCGTTGAAGCTTTTTCTTCGAATACTCTAACGGCCATACCTTAGGTTAATTATATTGCTTCGCTCCAAGTTCTTCCAAGCGTTTATGCACAAGTTCTAAAACGACGATCAATTGATTCGTCCGATTTAAGTCAGTGTTGTCAACTTCGATTGCGTCATGAGCCTTTCTGAGTGGACTGATCTCTCTGTTCATATCAAAATGATCACGCTTTTGAAGGTCGTTGGCAACTTGATCAAGCGTAATTTGTTCCCCTTTGGCTTTTAATTCTTTAAAGCGTCTTTCAGCTCTTACTTGATTTGTGGCCGTCATAAATAATTTAAGTTCGGCATTCGGAAAGACAACGGTACCAATATCTCTTCCGTCCATTACAACGCCTCCATCTTCTCCCATTTTTTGCTGAAGTTCAACTAATTTTTCTCTCACTTCTTTGACAGCGCTTATGCTACTTACGTTTTTCGTGACGTTGGAATTACGTATCTCTTTTTCTACATTGTTCCCATTGAGCATTGTTTCTGCACGATTGTGAACTTGATCATATTGGAAGGTAATTTTAATCTCAGCCAATTCTTGCACAACTTGGTCAATGATAAATGCGCCATCTTTTAGGATTCCTTCGTTCATCATATGCAAGGTGACGGCTCGATACATTGCGCCGCTATCCACATAAATATAACTCATGGCTTCAGCAATTTCTTTTGCTAACGTACTCTTTCCACAAGAGGAATATCCGTCTATGGCTATCGTCATTTTTCTCACCTTTCAAAGCTATGAAATTTATTCTTAATTTTTTGCACTATTCTTGCTCGGTGTCTAAATTGAAAATGTATCTTGTACCATTCTCTTCAATTCGCATAACATCAACATTTAATTGCTGTGCAAGTGCGTCAATTAATTCGAGACCAAAAGAATCTTCTTTTGCAGGTTGTTGCCATGCACCATTGTCTTCGTATATAATTTGAATTTGGTTTTCTCCAGTTTCTTTAATAGCTATCCTGATTTCCCCCCTATTCTTAGTCTTAAAAGCATGTTTAAGAGAGTTGGATATTAATTCATTAAAGATTAACGCGATCGGCACGATTAGATTTGAACGTGTGTGTTTTAATGAAATATTAAAGCTGATATTAACGGGGATTTCTAAAATGTAGGAAGAGAGGATATTGGTAGAGAGTGATTCTAAATAAGGCTGTAATTGTATTCGATCCAGATCTTTTGATTGGTACATTTGATTGTGTATAAGCGCCATTGCACCAACGCGATCAATTGCTTCTTTGAAATGTTTGATGGTTTCTTCGTTTGTTAAATCGCGACTTTGAAGGCGGAGTAAACTCGTAATTACTTGGAGGTTATTTTTAACACGGTGATGAATTTCTTTCAACATGGCCGTTTTTTCTCTGTTCTGATTTTCGACCAAATCATTTTTAATTTTTAATTCACGCGTAAGTGCTCTATATTGCTCGGCAGCAAAGGCATTTCTTTTTAAAAATTGGTGAATGAGGTAGGCAATGACTGTAGCGCAAAGAAAGGCATTCACGGCAATGGAATACTGCTCGCCGATCGACAATGGTTTCAGGTTGAGTAGGTTGTAATTTAAATCAAAAATCAAGTAATAAACAACGGCTGAAAACTGAATGAATATGGTCATGTTTCCTGCAATTTTCCCCAACGTAAAATAGGCAAAAAGTGAAATAATGATCATCCACAAAGGGTCTACAAAAAGAAAGTCGACTTTCAAGGATAGTAATGTAAATATACAAAGGGATCCTCCGATAACAGTGAAAAAAATTGCTGCTATATTATATTTTTTCGTGAGGAGAATTAAAGCGACAATACCTATGCACAACAAGAGGCCAATAAAATTTAAGTACATGACGTCTTGATCAAATAGCACGAAGGTCACACCAAGAATTACAAGCATGACACAAACAGCAATACTGAGTCTTAAAGTAAGTTGATACTTCGTCTTTTCATAAAAATCCGTGTACTCACTTAGCGGAAAAAGATTCATAATGGGAGTTAAGCTTAAATATTACGCAAATTTAGACTTAAAGTTTCATTCTTAATCGAGAACTCTAGCGAATTGATTAATTTCGCTAGATATTAAATGTGAATGGCATGAGGATAAATTTTGAAGACAAAGTCGCATGGATTGTTGGTGCATCTTCAGGGATTGGCGAGGAAATAGCTCGACAAGTGAATGATAAAGGTGGTTTTGTCGTTCTCTCAGCGCGTAAAGTTGATAAATTAGAAGAAGTTCAAAAATCACTATTATTTCCAGAAAAAAGTTTGATTTTAGCGCTTGATTTGGAGGATCAATCTAATTTTGCTGCATTAACTTCACACGTGATTGAAGCTTGTGGAAAAATAGATTACCTTTTTAATAATGGAGGAATAAGTCAACGCGGAGAAGCATCTGAAACAGGATTAGAGGTGGACAGACGGTTAATGGAAATTAATTATTTCGGGAATATTGCGTTGACGAAAGCTGTATTACCCTACATGCAAAAGGTTCAAGGAGGACATATTGTCGTTATTTCCAGTATCGCTGGTAAATTTGGATTTTATTTACGTTCTGCTTATTCTGCTTCCAAACATGCCTTACAGGGATTTTATGAAAGTGTGCTTTTGGAAGAAGCAAAGAATGGTATTTTTGTAACCTTGGCATATCCCGGAAAAATAAATACGCCAATCTCTGAATCGGCTTTAAATGCTAAAGGTGAGTCACATGGCGTGATGGATCACAACCAAGAAACAGGAATGCCCGCTTCGATTTGTGTGAATAAATTACTAAAAGCTGTAACAAAACGTAAGAAATCGATACTCATAGGGAATAAAGAAATTTGGGCCGTTTATATTAAACGGTTTTCACCTGCGTTGTTTTGGAAAATCATCAAAAACCAACCAGCCACTTAATTAAAAATATAATGAGCCAAAATCCGGCAGAATTTTACCAAGGAGAGTTCAACTTCTACAACGATAAGTTAAAAAGAATAAAACAAACATTGTTGTGGGTAGGCATGGTACGCCTCTCTATTTTTCTAATCATCGCCCTGTTGTTTTATATGTTGCGCGGTCAGATTAACTATGCTGTCCTAGTTGGAGTTGTCGGCTTTATACTTTTTCTTATTGTGCTTTCAAAAAATGAGGACATTCGATCAGAGCGCAAACGAATTGAGCGACTGATCAAGTTGAATGCAATAGAATTGCGTGTTTTGAAACATGATTTGGAAGGGATTGATGGGGGCGATAAGTGGGTCAGTGATATGCATTATTATAATCAAGATATTGACTTGTATGGTCAAGGATCAATTTTTCAGTTATTAAACCGAACGGCTTCAAAGAATGGAGAACGTCAATTGGCAAATCTGTTAAATGCAAACGACGTTGCAGCTATTGCCCAAAAACAAGCGTTAATTATTGAACTTAAAGGACAGCCAAAATGGCGTCAGCAATTTCAAACCAGTTTGTCAATGATTGAAAGTGAAGTAGAGCATGATGAGATTGAGCATTGGATTCAAAATTATACCCCCACGATTCCTAAATTATTCAAATTTTTACCAACCATTTTTACCGTTTTGTCTACAGCAGCATTTATCGCTTATGGTTTTGATCTGATCGCTGGCTCCCTGCTTTTGTTGTGGTTTTTTGTTGGTGTTTTAATCACATTTCCATTTCTCAAAAAGATCACGAACTTATACTTATCGGCGAGTAAACTCAAAGAGATCTTCAACCATTATTCGATCGTATTATTACAAATTGAAAACGCAAGTTTTAGTTCAGCCTTATTAGGTAAAGAGAAAGAACAGATTCGAACTGAAAGTCGCGCAGCTTCTCTCATTCTAAAAGATTTATCGAAAGAAATAAATAGTTTGGATCAACGGAATAATTTTTTATTCGCTATTGGGGCAAATGCTTTTTTACTTTGGGACCTCAGGTACGCTTATCGCATAGAGGCTTGGCTTAGGCAATATAAAAATTTAACGTCAAATTGGTTTGATACAATCGCAAAATTTGATGCCTACAATTCAATGGCCAATTATGCTTTTAACTATTCTGATCATGTTTTTCCATCTCTCATAGAGCAGGATGATTTGTTTCTTTCTGCATCAAATCTCGGTCACCCTTTATTGAAAGATGATCAGCGTATTTCGAATGATGTTACGATCGACCAAAGTGATTTTATTATTATTACTGGCGCAAATATGGCCGGTAAAAGTACTTTTTTGCGGACAGTTGCGCTCAATCTTGTGCTTGCAAATGTAGGCTTGCCCGTTTGTGCGACTTCATTTGCGTATAGACCTATGAAATTAATTACGAGTATGCGCACTTCGGACTCGCTTGTTAATGACGAATCGTATTT
>JALQVX010000187.1 GCA_023263555.1 Crocinitomix sp. | reverse complement strand
GGCAAAACCCGAAATAGCAAATTATCCGTTTACAACCTTGACACCTAATTTGGGTATCGTTTCTTATCGTGATCATAAATCTTTTGTGATGGCTGATATTCCGGGAATTATCGAAGGTGCGCATGAAGGAAAAGGTTTAGGTTTACGTTTTTTACGTCATATCGAACGAAATTCATTACTCCTTTTTTTAGTGCCTGCGGATGCAGATGATATCAAAAAAGAATACGAAATATTGGTCAATGAATTGGTTCAATACAGTCCTGAATTAGGAGATAAACCTCGCATTTTGGTGGTTTCTAAATCGGACATGTTGGATGCTGAATTAAAAGCAGAAATAGTGAAAGGACTACCTGAACTTCCGTTCCTATTTATTTCTTCTGTAGCACAACAAGGATTGACTGAACTGAAAGATTTAATTTGGGAAAAACTAAATTAATCAATCCTTTTGACTAATTTAAAATACGATTTTTAGTCATGAGATTAACGTTATACCTTGCTGTTTTAATGGTCGGATTTGGCTACTCATGTGGTGCCGAAAAGCGCCATGAGACTATAGGAGGTGGATATGGGATTGGTGAAGTTATTGACAGTAATCGAATTGGGAATTGGCAGTTCTTTTACGAAAACGATAGTTTGGAAGCCGAAGGGACCTTTGTGAATGATCTGGAGGAAGGGAAATGGATTTTCTATCACGGTAACGGTCGATTAAAACAAGAGAGTAACTGGTTTAAGGGATCTTTGGATGGTGAATATCAATTGTATTATCGGAATGGAATAATGCAAGCTAAAGGTGAGTTTTCAATGAATCAATACAGTGGATGGTGGACGTATTATGATGAGAATGGAGCAATTACATCAACGGGTGCCTTTACTGAGAACAAGAAAGTTGGTGAATGGAAAAATTTTTATTCAAACGGACGTCCAAAGTTAATTGAAAATTATGTCGATAGTGTCCTGCACGGTCCTGTAAGTGGATGGTTTGAGAATGGGCAAGAAGAGTATAACGGTTTTTATAATAAGGGGTTACGGGATCAATTGTGGACCTTTTATTATGATAACGGTGAATTACGTGACCAAACAATGTGGGAAAAAGGTGTAAAAAAAGGTCCATCTATCTCCTATTATTTGACCGGAAAAAAGAATATAATCGGTAATTTTGAAAATAACCTTGAAGAAGGTTCTCTTGTTGAATATTATCCTAACGGAAATATTGAAATGGAAGGGTATTATCACCAAGGACAGAAAGATGGTGTTTTTCGTTATTATACTGAAGATGGAATACTGTATCGAGAAGCATTTTTTGAAAAAGGAGTTTATACAAAAGAAATACGAATAGAATAGAAAAATTAAAGTTGATGATGAATTGACTTATAGCGAATAAAAAATTGGCAACATGAAAATTAATCCGAATTATACAACGAAAGAGGCTGCATTAGCGCTTTATAATGAGCCCTTAATGCAATTAATTTACAAAGCGGCGACCGTTCACCGCGAATATCACAATCCATTAGAGGTACAAATGAGTACCCTTATTTCGATTAAAACAGGAGGATGTCCAGAGGATTGTAGTTATTGCCCTCAGTCTATGAAATATCATACTGATTTGAAGGTGCAAGCATTAATGCCAGTCAAAGAGGTGGTCGATTTAGCAACAACAGCTAAGGCTAATGGATCGTCCCGAGTTTGTATGGGAGCTGCTTGGAGAAATGTTAGGGATAACCGTGATTTCGATAAAGTAGTTGAAATGGTGCAAGAAATCAACGGAATGGGCATGGAAGTATGCGCAACCCTCGGTATGTTGGATGCAAAACAAGCTGAGCGTCTAAAGAATGCGGGACTTTATGCCTATAATCACAACCTCGATTCTTCGCAAGAGTTTTACAAAGACATTATTTCTACTCGTCAATATCAAGAACGTATTGATACCATTGCTAATGCCCGTAATGCAGGTATTTCTGTTTGCTCAGGTGGAATTATCGGGATGGGTGAAACGGCAGAGGATCGTATCGGAATGTTGATGACTTATGTGCACATGGAGCAACCGCCAGAATCTATTCCAATCAATGCGTTGGTTGCTGTTGAAGGAACGCCTCTTGAAGATCAAACTCCTGTTCCTGTATGGGAAATGGTAAGAATGGTTGCGACTTCACGTATTATGTTCCCTGAGTCAATCATTCGTCTATCGGCGGGTCGAACAGAAATGTCGCAAGAAGGACAAGCGCTTTGTTTCATGGCTGGTGCTTCTTCTATTTTTGCTGGTGATAAATTATTGACAACGCCAAATCCTGAATTTAACGAAGACGCGTCTTTATTTAATATTTTAGGTTTAACGCCAAAAGCTCCTTTTCAGGATGGTGAACAACCAGAAACGAAGGTAGATGAAAAAGTGGAGGCTGCTAAACAAAAAAGAGCAGAACAGGAAGCAAGAATTGCTGCATCAAAGCCGAAGTCTGCTGATTTTGAGCCGCGAAAAGTTTCGGTTCAGTGAGAATAACCTATTACGCGTGAAACGAATTCCAAAAGCTCTGCTCGCTAAACTTCAAGATCGCAAGCAAAATAACAGCTTTCGGACACTTGATGATCAGCATCATTTGGTGGATTTTTATTCAAATGATTATCTCGGATTGGCCAAATGGGAGAATGATCAAAAAGGGGAACTCGGTTCGACAGGTTCGCGTTTGATTTCTGGAAATTATCAACGGACGGAAGTGATCGAGCGCGAATTGGCTGATTTCTTTAATCAAGAGGCTGGACTTTTTTTTAATTCGGGCTATGATGCCAATCTTGGTTTTTTCTCATGTATTCCGCAAAAAGGTGATACTGTTTTGTATGACCAATTCATTCACGCTTCGGTTAGAGACGGTTTAAAGATGGGATTAGCGACAGCGTTCTCGTTTAAGCATAATGATCTCACAGATTTAAAGACGAAATTAGAACGGGCAAAAGGCACTGTTTATGTCGTCGTTGAATCCGTTTATTCTATGGATGGTGATTTCAGTCCACTGGAAGAAATTGCAGAAATTTGTGAAAACCACAATGCTTTTTTGGTGGTTGATGAAGCCCATGCGGGCGGTATTTTTGGCCCAAATGGACGCGGAATGGTAACTGAATTAAAGTTGGACGAACGTATTTTTGCAAAAAGTATCACGTTTGGTAAAGCTTATGGCAGTCATGGCGCACTTATATTGGGTAATGTTGTTTTAAAAGATTTTCTCATTAATTTTTCAAGACCGTTGATTTATACTACGGCTCTTTCTCCTCATGCGCAAGAGCGAATTAATGCGGTTGTCAAAAAATCGGCAGGAATGGAGACGGAAAGAGACGCATTGAAGAAGAACATTCATTTATTCAGAAATTTAGTGTCACATTCCAATTTTCAGATTGGCGAAAGTGAATCTCCCATTCAACTTGTTTTTGTGAGTGGAAATGAGGCCGCAAAGCAGCTGGCATATAAAATTAATCAAGCAGGATTCGCAGTAAAGGCCATTCTGCACCCCACAGTGGCTGAGGGAAGTGAGCGTTTGCGAATTTGCATCCATTCCTTCAATACCGAGCAAGAAATTGAAGATTTGGCAAAACTATTTAAGCATGACTAAACGTATTTTTGTATCAGGAATCGGAACTGAAATTGGTAAAACCTTTTGTTCCGCAATTATCGTGGAAGCTTTAAAAGCCGATTACTGGAAACCCGTACAAGCCGGCGAATTGGATCAATTAGATTCTGATTTTGTCCGCCGTGCTATTTCTAATACGATCACTACAATTCACCCCGAACAGTTTTTATTGACAAAACCTATGTCGCCTCATGCAGCAGCTAAAATAGACGGCATTGAATTAAAGATCACCGATTTTAAAGTTCCCGTTACAGCAAATAATTTGGTCATTGAAGGAGCGGGTGGATTAATGGTTCCAATCAACGAAAAAGGCGACTTTATCGTGGATCTAATTCCTCAAATTGCCGACGAAGTCATCCTTATTTCAAAAAATTATTTAGGATCGATTAATCATACACTTCTGAGTATTGAATTGCTAAAACAACGCTCTATTCCAATCAAAGGAATCATTTTTAACGGTGATCCCAATCCAAAAACGGAGGCGATAATTCTGACAACAACAGGAATAAAATGTTTGGGAAAAATTCCAATGATGGATCAAGAATTGAAGGGGTTTGTACGGGAGCAGGCGGAGCTTCTTCGCTTTAACTAATCGATTTTACAAGAATCGAATTCCCATTAAAAATTCTGATATCTCCAACTTTAGCACCCAATAAAACTTGTGCAATTGGTGCACTTGGAGAAATAGCAAAATAGATATCACCTTCGAGCTCAATCTTTCCAGCACTGATTGAAAGATAATAATTTCCATTGCTCGTTTCAACCAAACAGCCCACTTCAACTTTGGAGTGTTTAGACTTAGGGTCAATCTGCTTTAATGCTTGTTGTAATTTTCGGGCTTCAGCTAAATGTTTGGCGTTTTGTTCTGCTGCCAACTGCATCATTGCCCTTGCGGTATCATGTTTATCGCCGGCTGTGCTTTTCGTTTCTGAGTTGGCAGAATCTTGTGCTTCGTCCATGGCAGCCTCTGCGTTTTTTAAGCGCGATTCGGCATAATGCAAACATTCTTCGTATAATATTTCTTTTAAGCTGCTCAATTGATTGTTTTTGTTCTTGTAAATTTAGAAAGATTATTGTAGACTTATTTTCTTAACGTTAAGTTTATCTGTTTTGAATAAATAATTACTTCCTTCGTCTTTATTAAATGCATTCATATGAGTCGGTTATTCATACTTAGCTTTATTTTCTTGCTGTCTTATGGGTGCGTCAAAGACAAAACAACGATCGTAGAATTAGAAGAAGAACCGGTGGTGGATGAAATTTATCCGGCTTGTTTCGAGGAAGAAGTTCAGACACATGATGTATATATATCTTGCGGACATGCTTTGGTGTATTCGTATATTTCTGACACGTCGGTCGTTTATTTTAGATTAAGCAGTGAACATCTTGAATTGCAGCGCACATGTACATCCATTTCGTTGGATCAGTTAGACGAGTTTAGTCGCATAAAATACTTGGATTGGCCTTCGGGGCAGTATCCTTCATTTTGTGATGATGTGGTTGCAGATATACCTGAAATGCGTGAATGGAATATAAGCTTTGGTACAATTACTGCGGCGGTTTCATTAACCCATCTTGAACGAGAAACGCAGTCGTATCTCATTTCAATTCTTTTAGAGGATGCGGTTTTTGATCGATCGGAAGACGGTCTCGAACCTATTATTATCGAGAGGCTCGTTGTGCGTGATGCACAAGTAGGTTGGTATCCGGGGTAAGACTCAATTCAAACCGTTTGCTTTTTCATAATCTTCATGTTCGTTCGTGTTTATTTTCTCTTTACATGATCAATTTTTGAACAAATGACTAGGTCAGATGTTTTACTTCAAACATGCAAGCATTCAGCAATCTTTTCTTCTGATAAAGGGCAAAACGGAAATAACTTACTAAATTTGTAATTACAAAAATAAAGAATGAAAAACGGTTTAGACATAATTGACGAGGCAGGTGATGATCATATCATGACTTCGGGTAGCACGCCAATGCGCCCTGATGCCTTTGAACTGTCCGACGACGAAAAAATAGCGAAAATAGAAGGGCATTTTGCTCAAATAATGCAAACGCTAGGATTGGATTTAACAGACGATAGCTTAAAAGGAACACCAAAACGTGTTGCTAAAATGTATGTAAAGGAAATTTTTGGAGGATTAAATCCCGATAAAGCTCCAGCTGCATCAAATTTTGATAATAAATATAAGTACCGCGAAATGTTGGTCGAAAAGGACATTACGGTCTATTCTACCTGTGAGCATCACTTTTTACCAATTGTTGGAAAGGCACATGTGGCCTATTTTTCAGCTGGTAAAGTGATTGGACTTTCTAAAATGAATCGCATTGTGGATTATTATGCAAAACGTCCGCAGGTTCAAGAGCGTTTGACCGTACAAGTGGTAAAACATTTGCAAAAATACCTTGGAACGGAGGATGTGGCTTGTGTCATTGATGCAAAACATCTGTGCGTGAACTCTCGCGGAATTCATGATATTCAGAGTAGTACAATAACCAGTGAATTTGGTGGGAAATTTCAAGACATTGAGGTGCGAAAAGAGTTTTTAAATTACTTG
>JALQVX010000241.1 GCA_023263555.1 Crocinitomix sp. | reverse complement strand
CCTAGCCCTCATACTTTTTGAAAATCACAGACGTGTTGTGACCTCCGAAACCAAAAGTATTACTCAAGGCATATTTTACTTTACGTTCTTGGGCTTTGTTGAACGTAAAGTTGAGTTTATTATCAATTTCCGGATCATCCGTAAAATGATTGATAGTTGGAGGAACGATATCGTACTGAATTGCTTTGATACAAGCAATCGCCTCAACAGCACCAGCAGCACCTAATAAATGTCCTGTCATGGATTTAGTTGACGAGATGTTAAGATTATATGCGTGATCACCAAATACGTGTTTAATTGCTTTTGTTTCAGCAATATCTCCAAGCGGAGTAGACGTACCGTGAACATTAATATAATCAATATCCTCTGGTTTTAAATTGGCTTCTTTCAGCGCTTGTTTCATTACACTTATTGCACCTAATCCATCTGGATGTGGAGCAGTGATGTGATAAGCGTCAGCAGACAATCCACTCCCTACAATTTCAGCATAGATTTTTGCACCTCGTGCTTTCGCGTGTTCTAGTTCTTCGATAATTAAAGCACCTGAACCTTCTCCCAAAACAAAACCTTCACGGTCCAAATCAAATGGACGCGAAGCTGTTTTAGGGTCGTCATTACGCGTTGACAAAGCCTTTAACGCATTAAATCCACCAATACCTGGTTCATTCACACAAGCTTCCGATCCACCAGAAATAATAATATCAGCTTTATCCAAGCGAATTAAATTAAAGGCATCAATCATAGCGTTATTCGAAGAAGCACAAGCTGAAACAGTCACGTAATTCGGTCCTCTAAATCCAAATTTCATGGAGATATGCCCTGCGGCAATATCCACAATCATTTTCGGAATAAAGAAAGGATTAAATCTCGGTGTACCATCTCCAGAAGCAAACGCGTTCGCTTCTTCTTGGAATGTAGTCAAACCACCTATTCCTGAACCCCAGATAACTCCAGCTCTTTCAAGGTCGATTTTTTCTACATCAATCCCAGAGTCCGCCATAGCTTCTGTTGAAGAAACCATGGCGTACTGTGAAAATGGGTCTAATCTTCTTGCTTCCCTGCGATCAATGTAGTCATCCACATTAAAGTTTTTGACCTCACAGGCAAATTGTGTTTTAAACTTTTCAGCATCAAAACGAGTTATTTTAGCAGCTCCACTAACCCCGGCTTTTAACGAATCCCAATATTCATCAACAGTGTTTCCTATCGGCGTCAATGCACCCAGTCCAGTTATTACTACTCTTTTTAACTCCATTCCCTAAAAGTTAAGTTTAAAACTCAAGATGTTTTCAAATTATTTTGCGTTACCCTCTATGTAGGAAACAGCGTCTCCAACAGTTTGGATTTTTTCAGCTTGATCGTCTGGAATTGCAATATTGAATTCTTTTTCAAATTCCATAATCAACTCAACTGTATCCAAAGAGTCAGCCCCTAAGTCGTTCGTGAAGCTTGCTTCTGCAGTAACTTCATCTTCTGCTACTCCTAATTTGTCTACGATAATAGACATTACTTTTGATTTTACATCAGACATATTGATCTGTTTTAAATGGTTTATTCAGTCTGCAAAGAAAATACTAAAAACGCAGAAAATCAAAATTTACCCATAATAAATTGCGATTTGTTCAAGCGGCTTTCGCTCTAAGTCAGGCACAGTCGCAGTTTCAAGCGCATGTCCAATTGGTAAAAGAAGGTACGGTTTTTCATTATCTGGACGATTTAGCGCCTTCGAAATAAAATTCATGGGGCTCGGAGTATGCGTCAAAGTCACTAATCCCGCGTGATGTATGGCAGAAATTAGAAATCCGCAGGCTATTCCAACCGACTCATTCACGTAATAATTATTTATTTTTTGCCCGTTTTCGCCGTAATCAAAGGTCTTTTTCATCACAACAATGATCCAAGGAGCGATATCAATGAACTCTTTTATCGCATCCGTTCCTATTTTTTCCAAATCCTTTAACCAACGATCACTCATTCGTCCTGCATAATTTTTTCGTTCTTCTTCTTCCGCCAATTCCCGCAAGTGATGTTTTAATTCTTTATTGCTAATGACACAAAATGTCCACGGTTGCTTATGAGCGCCAGAAGGAGCTGTAGAAGCCGTCTTTATGATGTTATTTATCACCTCAATTGGCACTTCTCGATCCGAAAAATCACGAACTGATCTTCTTTCGTTCATCAATTGAAAATATTCTTCCGATCGCCGAAGCATTTCATCCTGTTCGTATTGAACTTGATGATACGGTTTATGGATATGTTCTTCGTTTTGCATCTTCTATTTTTTGCAGATCTCATTGCGATATAGACTCACTCTTTTGCTGTATCCAATTTGATTTTATGCTACACGTATGACCCTTTACTTTCTTTTTTGTATGTCAATCGTGTTCAATAAAAGTAAAAAAAATAAACTTCCCCGCTTGATTAAATTCGGTTAACTTTGTCTTCAAATGCTTAAAACCTGATCCTTAAAGGGTCAACCGATAGGATGAAAATAAATATAGCCATCTTTGCTTCAGGCGGCGGATCGAATGCGGAAGAAATAATTCAGCACTTTGCTGCGTCCGAAAAAGGCAGAATCGCCTTAATCGTCACCAATAACGAAAATGCTTTTGTCATTGAAAGAGCAAAAAATCATGGTATTCCGTGTTATGTTCATTCAAAAGAAGATGCAGAAAACGGCACTTTGGAACAAAAATTGGCCGAATTTAAAATTGGATTTATTGTTTTAGCCGGTTATTTGAAAAAAATTCAATCCTCATTAATCAAAGCTTTTCCTCGAAAAATTGTGAATATTCATCCCGCTTTGCTTCCAAAATTTGGAGGTAAAGGTATGTATGGAATGAATGTTCACCGCGCGGTGGTTGAAGCGAAAGAACGTAAATCTGGAATCACCATTCACTACGTTAATGAAAATTATGATGAAGGCAATATCATTGAACAACATCAATGTTTAATTAGTTTATCTGCTTCACCTGAGTATGTTCAAGAGCGTGTATTGGAGTTAGAACATAAATATTTCGCACCTTGTATTGAAAGATTAGTAGCGAATGTTCGTTAAACACTTTTCTAATCGTATCTTTGCACTTTTTTTAACTATTTAGTGTGATGAATTACAATGATTTATTAGAAATTGGAAAGGCATTTATGATCCTTTTCGCTGTTGTGGATATTGTTGGATCAATTCCAATTATTGTGAAATTAAAAAAGAAAGCTGGCGAAATTCACGCTGTAAAAGCCTCTCTTGTTGCACTGACGATTATGCTCGCTTTTCTTTTTATTGGTGAAGGGATTCTTAGTTTTTTAGGTGTAGATATTAAAGCCTTCGCTGTAGTTGGATCGCTCATCATTTTTGCTCTAGGTGCTGAAATGATATTTGGAATTCATGTTTTTCGTGGCGAAGACCAAACTTCTCCCAAGGTTGTTTCGATTGTACCTCTCGCTTTTCCGATTATTGCTGGGGCGGGAACAATGACTACAATTGTATCACTTCAAGCTGAATACAAATTAACCAATATTGCAATTGCCATTGTTTTGAACATGATAATCGTTTTTATTGTATTGAAATTAACGAAACGAATTGAACGGTTTTTAGGACAAGGAGGAATTGCCATTCTTCAAAAAGTCTTTGGAATCATTCTACTCGCAATTGCTGTGAAACTATTCGCAGACAATGCAAAATTATTATTTCAATAAACAAGGTGTAACAAAATATCTAGGTCTGCGTTTAACGCTAAAACCAAACCTATGAAATTCAGTTACATCCTATTTTGCTCATTTTTATTTTTTTGGCGTTTCAGACGGCCAAGCCAATCAGATCGAATAAACCTCCCAAAGGATTTGCTTTCGTTCCTGCTGGTATAGTCGATATTGAAGGAGAAAAACAAGCCATGCCTGCTTTTTTAATGCCCGAAACGGAAGTAACGAATGTCCAATATCGTGCCTTTCTGGACGATCTAAAAATGCAAGGAAAAGATTCACTTTATCAGCTGGCCTACCCCGATACATCTGCTTGGGTAGTGGGTGAATGGAAGAGTATGGGGCCTATGGCAAATATGTACTTTTGGCATCCTGCTTATGCTAATTATCCCGTCGTTAATATAAGTAAAATGGGAGCCGATTTATATTGTCAGTGGTTAGAAGGTCAACTGAAGGAAATCTATGGAAACCAAATTAAGTCCGTCCGTTTGCCGCACAGAAAAGAATGGACCTATGCAGCTCAGGCGGGGAATAAGAATTCTATTTATCCATGGGGAGGATCCTATCTTGTCAATACAAAAGGATGTTATTTGGCCAATTTCAGTGTAGTTGGTGATCAAAATATTCGGAAAACGGAGAATGGATTGGAAGTTGTTACGGACAGTACTTTTATTCCTGATATTTCAATTCTCGATCATTTATTTCATGACTGCTCCTGCAACTGCTTATCAACCGAATGAATTCAATTTATACAATATGAGTGGCAATGCTGCTGAATTAACTGCAGATGGCGTTGCAATGGGCGGTCACTGGAATTCAACAGGTTATGACATTCGTATTACAAGTGAAATTCCGTTCGAAAAGCCAAATCCTTTTGTTGGGTTTCGACCAATTATTGATTTGAACTAAATTGGCGTAAGATTTGCTTGTAGCTATCTATTATATTTGCAACCTATCATTTTATCAGATCATGAAAAAAATTCTTTTACTCGCCTTAATTGCTTTCAATGCCTCAGGTTTTAGTCAAGTTTATAATTACGGTGCCGACGAAATCACGTTTAAAGAGTTGATTGCAAATGGAATTACCTATGTTCGCACAGGAGATTCGCTTTTTGATGCACGTGTAATTGAAGCCTTAGAAAACCATTGGACCATTACTGAATTCAGTGTTGTTGACCAATATAAGCGACCTGAAAAAACATCTACTGCTTTCTTTATTACAACAAAAGAGCGAACGGGTAAACATGCTTCTGATCGCAAAAATCAACACGTCTTGGTGATGCAACCCGCCGAAATATACGTGCCGCGAAAGGATGTGAAAATGGAAGAAACCTTAGGCTATATGTACCTCAACGGTTTTTATGATTTGGTCGCGCAAGAAGAAGAATATCGCTATGTTTATATTTTAGTTCAGTCCCTAAATCGTGGCATTTCACTCATTAAAGAAAAGCGCTTGGTCGGTGAGCCAGACGATTTAAATGATAAAATTAATGATGCCATCAGAGGAGAAGATGGTCCTTCCGTTGGACATACCTTAATTTTAAATCGAGAACAAACGCGTCATGCGATTTTAACGCCTGATTTGGATAAGCTGAATATCGATTATCGCCTTTTAGGTGAAGAAGAATATTATGAAACCTTAGGCAAAAAAGATCCTTCTCATCTCATTCTTTATTTCGCCGTAAATCGATTTACAGAAATGGCTTTGGTCAAATTAGAGAGCGGTAAAACACTTTATGCCAAACATTTTAGAGGCGATTATCCAACTTTAGATAAAAAAGAATTGAAAGAAATAGCGGGCTTCTTTTTGAAGTAAGTTCGGGGTATAAAATTTCAGCATTTATTAGTTTCCAAAAAAATCTTTTGTGTTTTGCGACTTATCTCGACATTAATTTAGTCTCGTTATATCTTGTCTTTGTAAACAATTTCATTCGCTCTCTGTTTCATTAGCCACGAATCATTCGTACCTTTGTCATAATGGAGCAAAAGAGAAGACCTGTATCAGATTGGTTACCAATCACTAAAAAGGAGTTAGAAGCCCACGGTTGGGAGGAGCTAGATGTTGTTTTAGTTTCGGGGGATGCCTATGTAGATCATCCTTCATTTGGTCCTGCGGTGATTGGCCGAATTATTGAAAGTGAAGGTTTCCGTATTGGAATCATTCCTCAGCCGAATTGGCAAGATGATTTGCGCGATTTTAAAAAATTTGGCGCTCCTAAATATTTCTTTGGGGTAACTTCAGGTTGTATGGATTCTATGGTGAATCACTATACAGCAGGTAAACGTAAACGCTCGTCAGATTCATATACACCAGGCGGTCAAGCAGGTTTTAGACCTGATTATGCAACGGTTGAATACACCAAAATTCTAAAGCAACTTTATCCTGATGTACCAGTCGTAATTGGTGGAATCGAAGCTTCATTGCGTCGTGTTACACATTATGATTATTGGGCAGATAAATTATTTCCAAATATCTTGCAACTCAGTGGCGCCGATTTATTGGTGTATGGAATGGGTGAACAACCTTTGCGTGAGTTACTGAAATTATTAAAAAAAGGCGTTCCGTTCGAATCCATCACAACGATTCCTCAAACGGCGATTTTACAACCAAAAGATCAACCGCTTCCGAAAAATAAAAATTGGGAAGATGTTTCATTGAATTCACACGAAAAATGTCTTGAAGATAAAATTGCTTACGCAAGTAATTTTAAAATCGTAGAGGTCGAATCAAATAAGTTGATTGCGCGTCGCATCATTCAGGAAACGGGTGACTTTAATCTAGTGATCAATCCGCCGTTTAAAACCATGACGGAAGACGAGATCGACCGTTCATTTGATTTGCCTTATACACGCTTGCCACATCCTAAATATCATAAGAGAGGAGATATTCCTGCATACGAAATGATCAAATTTTCGATCAATATGCACCGCGGATGTTTTGGAGGGTGCAGTTTTTGTACGATCTCCGCTCATCAAGGGAAATTCATTGCATCACGTAGTGAAAAATCGATCTTAAAAGAGGTCGAGCAAGTGGTTAATGATCCTGATTTTAAAGGATATATTTCCGATTTAGGTGGGCCGTCTGCAAATATGTACCGCATGAAAGGAATTGATATGGACATTTGCGAAAAATGTGTAAGTCCTTCGTGTATTCACCCTGTTATTTGCTCAAATTTAGATACAAGTCATAAGCCATTAACGGAGCTTTACCGTAAAGTAGATGCGAATCCTAAAGTGAAAAAAGCCTTTGTTGGCTCGGGCATTCGCTACGATTTATTGGTAAAAGATTACAATAAAAACCTCAATGTTGAAGAGGCAGAGGAATATTTAGAACAAGTAGTAACGCGTCATGTTTCTGGTCGTTTAAAAGTAGCGCCCGAACATACGGCGGATGATACTTTGCGAATCATGCGTAAACCTTCTTTCAAGTATTTCCATAAATTCAAAGAAAGTTACGACCGTATTCAGGAAAGAAATGGTCTCAACCAACCATTAATCCCTTATTTTATCTCGTCTCATCCCGGTTGTAAGGAAGAGGATATGGCTAATTTAGCGGCTGAAACAAAAGAGATGGGTTTCCAACTCGAACAGGTGCAAGATTTTACGCCTACTCCAATGACGGTTGCAACAGTCATCTATTATTCAGGTGTTCATCCTTATACCTTAAAACCAACTTTTGCGCCTAAAACTAAGGAAGAGAAAAAAGATCAACACCGCTTTTTCTTTTGGTATAAACCAGAAAATCGGCAATGGGTAAAAGATAAATTATTATCCGTTGGTAAGGCAGATCTTTTAGAACGGTTGGTCGGTTCTTCGTCTACACGCTCTGAAAAACGTGAAATGCCAAAATGGTTGAAAGAGAAACGAGAAAATAAAGAAGGGTCTAAAGGGGATAGTCGTTCAGCATCCAGAACTTCGCGAAAAGGAAAGCGATAATTAGATACTAGATGATGTTAGACTGTGGTTGATGATTTGATTGATTGATGATCCGATTGGTTTGGGCTCACCCTGCCTAAAATCTAGTTACTAATTTCTAATTACAACCGACTAATCAGTGAATTTCAGTGCTTCGGAGAATCTGCGTTCGTCTGCGTTCTAAAAAATAGAACGCTGATGCTTTGCATACACTGTTTGAGCTGATTTTCGCTGACAAAATATTTTGGGAAGTCCTCTTTAATCTGTGGCGAGGATTTTTGCTGCCAATTTCAAAAAAAACACTAAATTCATTTCAAGCAGAAGCGAATCTCATTGTTCATGAAACTACTCTTATTGTTTACTTTTATC
>JALQVX010000150.1 GCA_023263555.1 Crocinitomix sp. | reverse complement strand
CTTTATTGGGAAATACGTCTGATGCATACAATCAGGTTTGGCATTTACCAACAAGTAAAAATCCGTTAACTGGAAAGGAATGGATCGAGGCCATTGGAAATGAAATGGGTAAGCCCGCAAAAATTCAATTGGCTACCCCGTTTATTGTTAAAGCAATGGGAATTTTTATTCCCGTGATGCGCGAAATGCCAGAAATGATGTACCAGTATGATCGGAATTATGATTTCAATTCGGATAAATTTATGAATCGTTTTGACTTTGAAGTAACGCCATATCATGAAGGGATTAAACAGGTTATAGCGACTGATTATCAGTCTTAAGTAGTAGAAATTGTGAATACGATAAATGAAAAAAAGCAGGAAAAATAGCGAGGATTGGCGGATGCAAACGCTTGAACAGTTAGAAAATGAAATTTGGCCAACTGTTTTTGATGTCTCTTTTATGATTTCAACCTGTCACAATCTGCGCAAAAAGCCAATCCATGAATTTGACGTAGAGGATTTACGATTGATGATTAGTCAGAAAATCGGCCTGACATTTTTGATTCCCGTAGCCTTGCAAAGGTTAGATAAAAATCTCTTTCTAGAAGGGCATTTCTATCCTGGAGATCTTTTCGACGCGGTACTTTCTGCCGGATTAAATTATTGGTTCTCTCACCAAGAGCATGTCGAATGGTTAACCTTAATCGCTGATAAAAATGAGCCGCGCCTGAAAAAAAAGTATCCACGGTTATTTGAAAGCTATCAAGAATGGTTGCAACAAGTAACAGCCGATTAATTAGGCCGTTTCAAACAAGATCGGATCTTCTAATTTCCCATCTAAACAAGCGGATTGTCTAATTATAAATAAACCCATTTTTGACGCACTCCACCATTTTAAACTTTTATAGCTTTCGATTTCTTCTGGTATATATGCAGTAAAAACGGTGAGTTGACCCCAATCCCAATAAGGCAAAATAAAAGGAGGTTCGATTGGGGGCCATGGATAATCTATAACAATTCCCGGATAACCAATATAAACCGTATCATTAGTTGAATGCTCTCTATATGCAGTCGGCACATTTTCTGCATAGGTAACTTGGATAGAGTCTACTTGCGTGAATGGATAATACGTGACATTTTCGTTGACTTGACTCGCCAAATAAATTTCTTCGTTGAAATGTTCGGTAACCAAACGTGTATTATAGTTCCAGGTTGTAGTTGATAGGTTAGGTACCGTAGGTTGAATCGGATCATAATAATAAAACCAATCGCCCGTTTTCGTATATTGAACTAGTTGAGGTTCTTGAAACGAAGGTGTTTGATAATGTAGCCCTAAATCTGGATTGAATCCTCTCAAATTCGGACCTACATCACGCGAAGTAATCGAAAATGAATTGAGAACCGTCAACTCGATATTTTGAAACCACAATAGATTTCCTGGATTGTATATCTCTTCTCTGCCTTTGGCAATTAACATGTTTTGGTTATTGAATACCTTCGTATAAACACGGTTCGAATCCATTGGTGAACGCTCCCATCTCAATCCTTGATCCAAATCAAAATTCGTTTTCAATACCGCTTCGCCATCTTCAAAAATAATTTCTTCAATTATTTTTCCCTCTCGGTCAAAGCGCGTGCGAACACCATTTAATTTGTCATCACACCAATGTTCTGTTCGGCATAACTGATTTGTTCCTTGGTAATATTCCGCCCATTTACCCGTCCGTTTTCCGTTTTCATAAAAACCAATAATCCATGGCAATTCGTGGGTGTAATTTTGAATCCATTTTCCATCTAAAACTCCATTTTCTCCTTCGCCATAACACCAAATCACAGCTTCATTCGTATCGATAACGGGGAAATACGCTTCCATCACTGCCGGACGTTGCGGAATCTCATATCTATTCCACATGAACATAGCATTGTCCAAATAAGAGTCATAGGCGCCTTGAATCAATTCAAGTTCGGCAAATGTAAAACCAGATTCTACTTGCCAAAGCGGTAAAGCCGCATCATTAATTTCTTTTACCCAAGCATAATTATTTGTTTGAGCAATGCGCTGCGCCACATCTTCGTGTCCCGTCTTCATCAATAAATAACCAACCGCACAATGCGTTCCGTGCTCATCAATAAATACAGGCGTGCGATCGCTGCGGTAATAGTTTTTTGGAAAATTTCCCTCTTTTCGATATTGATCGAGGAGCTGAATCAATTTTTTGCGGCTTTCTTTTTGAGCCTTTGTCAACGATTTTGTTGAGTTTGATTTTAAAATAGCAATCACGGCACCTAAATGGGCCTGAATATAAGCTTGATCGGTCGCAAAAACGTGAGCTTCTCCTTTTGGAGTTCGGTCGGCATAGGCTTTCCACGCCGGATTAAAGGCACATAATTGCTCGTAAAAACTAGTGGATCTTCCAGTAATAACTGCAAGTAAAGCAAAGAATAGGAACAAATTTCTCATGATGAATAAGTATTTATCCCAAATGTACCTCAAGTAGAAGTGCATTAAAACAACCCATGAGTGAACACATCTTTTGGAGGGGTAAACTAGACTTTTGAATGAGTTGGTAAATTATTAATTTATTTAATCGGCATTAGTCAGCTTTAATTCCGACCTTCGATTAAATAGTAACTAGCTCAGTCAAAAATAATGAAAACACAAGCAGAACATTTTTATCAACTCTGGAAAGAAGCGCGCACGCGCCTCACCAATCAACTTGGTGGAATAACAGCGTCAGATTTGGGCAAGCGATTAGGAACTTCGCCGAATAGTATAGGTTTTTTACTACGCCACATTGCAGAGGTCGAATTACTTTTTGCCAAAAATGTTTTCGGATCAACCACTGTTAAAGTAATTGCAAAAACGGTTATTAGTGGCAAAGATACCGGTGAATGGACCGATCTAGAAGCTTTAATTGTGTATCTCGAACTAGCCGAAGATGAACTCGAATCGATTATTCTCGAACAGCCCAATGAAGCGTGGAAAGATGTGATTGAAACCAAAGAATTTGGAGTGAAAACAAAATCTGAAGCTTTGGGTCGAATTGTATCGCATACCGCGTATCATGCCGGTCAAATTGGCTTGATTATGAAATATGGGGTGGCTTAATTAGGCCCCGGAATAGGTTGCCGTTGGACTTAAATAATAAGGTTCTCAACCGTTAATGTATTGAAATTGGGCCTCAAGAATTTTACCGCTTTTTAGGGGCAATAAAGTTTCTTTCAGGTCCTATTTAATCTCGATTATTGTCTGCGAATTTCCCTTCGTTTTCGGCAAATTCATTCTTTATCGTTCATCTTTACAGCATTATTCATTTTCTTCACGAGGTATGTAAGCTGAATCAAATCAAAATCAGCAAGCGTATGCGAAACAAGCGGCTCATTCACACGACGAAAAAAAACTGCATAAACTGCGGAGGGAGCTATAGAAGCATTCATATTACTTTTGGAGAAAATTTGAAGCAAATCAAAAAATCTATGTTTTCTAAATGCCGTTTCGGTCAATTCAATTTCAGTTATTTCACCGTAAGTTAAGCTGTTTGTCTGTTTTTTCTTTTCAAAAAGAGTGATTTCAGATGTGTTTAACTCTATACCTAATCGAGCGAGATAGGCTAGCTCTTTCGTTGTGAATAATTGCTTCATTTGTAAAGGTCTAGTTCGATACTTTGTTCTATCAGGACAAATTAAATATTAATCCAAAATACCTTATCATAACGTTAAAATTTTCATTCGTTTTCTTTGGGCGTTCCCCAGCCACTCACTGCGTTCGGTCTCGGTCGGGCTTTTCGCTACTAGTCCTCACCCATAAAAAAATGGGTTGCGGGCTAACCGCTGCAATCCCTAACGCAACTAATTCCCCTCAAAAGCACCGGTGATAAATTAAATCGCCAAATACATAATGTGATTCGGGTTGGATCGTTCTTCACTTAATTTAAACATATAACTCCCCACAATTTCGAAACCAGTTTTCTCATAAAAATCAATGGCCTTATGGTTTTCAGTCCATGTAAAAAGCCACAAACCAGCTTGGTTATTTTCTTTCGCCAATTCAATATTAAATTGCAATAATTGATAACCGAGTCCCAATCCATAATGCGATTGTAGAATATATAAACGATCCAATTTCGTATTGTTTTTCCCATCCAAGGCCGGGCAAGTTAAATTATAGGTCACTTTCGAAAAACCAATCAATCCCCCTTCTTCTTCCAAAACAGCATAATAATTCGCAGGATCATCCAAATCAGCGGCAAGCGCTTCAATCGTATATTTTTCATCCAAATAGGCATTCAAAATAGTGTGCGGTGCACTTTCAGAATGTGCCTCCATAAAGGTTTTTCTCGCAATCACAGCAAGTTTTTCAAGGTCGCTAGGAACCGCTTTTCGGAGAATTGGCATCTTGTTTTTTTGCCGCAAAAGTAGTGGTTTTACTGGTTATTAGTGACTGGCGATTAGAAATTAGATTTTTTTTAGGCAGGAGGCAAAAGTAGAAGGCAAAAGTATAAGGTACATAGTATAAAGTATTGAGTACAGAAATTTCTGGTTCATTCTTATAAAATCTGTGTTTATCTGTGTTATCTGTGGTGTTTTTAAGTCATTAGAAATTGGTCAATAGCTTTTTTGGCGGGGTGAGCGGCTTGTGCTGAGCGCCGCCGAAGTAAGCCGAACCCCAACCAATCAAACCATCAAATCATCAGAAAATCAAATCATCAGAAAATCAGAAAATCAAACCATAAACCCCAAAATCGGCACACATTTATCTCGACAAGCGGGGTAGAACTCGAGATGCTTCCGTGTTTCAGATTTATTCGATTTTCCCCACCAAAATTCAGCAATTGCAAGAGGTTTTAACTCATGTTGATAGGCGTAATGCAATAATTTAGGCGCCGAACATTCACCTGCTCCTGCGGGCGGAATCTTATCTTCATAATCAGCAAATATTTTTACCAACGATTTCGTTTCTCCTTCTGAATTCAGGAAAACATAGGATGCAAATAATTGATGCTGCAATTCATAGGATCTGTTTTTTCGTTGTTCTTTGAGTTGCTCCAATTCTTCGTTTGAAGAGGCGCTTTTCATGGTTTCGGAAATTGCTTTTAATTCGAGCATTCCTTTTGTAATAAAGCTATCGTTGGTTGTGACATCAAAGAGGGAGGGAACAAAATGAGTCGGATGTGGTTCGTCTAAA
>JALQVX010000346.1 GCA_023263555.1 Crocinitomix sp. | reverse complement strand
CACCCTTGTTAGTGCGTGCTTTAACCAAAAATATGGTCTTGGATCTTACGAAAATAAAATCCGAATTAGGATACAGCTCTACGACAAATCTGACCAAGAGTTTACCCAAACTTGTTGAATGGGTGGATGAAATAGGCGGACCAGATGTTTCATCATAATAAATTTTAACCGAAGGAATATCAACGATTACACCTGAGATTTGCGACGAATGCATAAAATAGTGGTAAATCGTTTTCTCAGCTGGCTGGCTTGTTGTTATAGAAGGATTTTCAACCGAATTATCAAAACTTTGTGTTTCAACCAATTCCCAAGTACCACTTCCAAATTGAAGTCGTCCGAATAAATCATAATCATTGAGGGCACTTTCATCTTTTTGACAACTGCTTGTCAGCAACATAAAAGACAGAATAAATAAGATGGAATATCGATAACTATTAGTCATTTTGGCGGTAATAAAAGAGGAGTGAAAATTGAAATGTACTTCGCTGAAAGTTCGGATTGATCTCATTATCCAAGGTAAGTGGTTGCATATAATCTTGCGGATAATGATTTGTACCCGGTTCGCGCGCAAAAGAATTATCGGCCAGGGTAGAAGGATCTTCAATAATACTGTTTCGTTCACCCGGTAATAATGTTCCCGCATAGATATAGCGCATTTCCAACGCTAAAAACGGAATCACTTTTACTTTTAACCCCGCCCCAAAACTGACTCCTGCATCAAAAACGGTGAAGAGACCATTAAAATTGAATTCACTATTCATACTCAAGGCTCCACTTGGGTAAACTTGGTAGGATAGCATTTTATACGTATTAAAATTGACCCCAAAACTTCCAAACAAATCGACGTATTTACTCCCATAACCGAAGTCGAACATAACCTCATTTCTTGCTTCTTTCCAAATAAATTTGCGCCCATATCCACTTTGCCGTATCACATATCTTTCTTGTGTAAGGCGATAGGGAAAATAAGCAACGCCGGCCATGACACCATCACCTGCAATGCCTGCGTGAAATGACAAGGATTGAATCGTGCTTTGTGTATCCCAGTTTGGATCTGCAGTAAATGGATCATTGGGGAGATTCGTTTGTAAATAGGTTTGATAAGATGAATAACTGTCCTGAATGCGATCCAAGCGTCATTTCGAAATACCAATACCATAAGCAGGACTCAGATACCAATCGATTTGCGCATGCTAAGACGAGGAAAAGCAACTGGTTAGAGTTAAGAGAATGAGTACTATTTTAGATATCCTATACATGATATTAACTTAGATAGAGAGCATAAGTTTGAATCCGAAATTATTGATTTTCATCATGGTCCGTTTATAAAGATTCAGATAGGTAAATGGATTGATTTCTTGATTTAAATAAAACAATTCATATTCCTTTTTGGACCAAGTGAATAGAAGACTTGAAAGTGCAATGCACCCCACTTTCCTTGTGCACACGAGTTAAATCAAGATGAAACTGATCATACATGTGACTCGTTTTCAGAAAACTAACATCAAGATTTTTCTCAAGATCCGATAAAGGAATTTTTACCCTTTCCTCCTTATTCAATTTAGTAGAAACCCGAAAAATGCCGAGACCAAAGGGCATTATTCCTCCCCCAAAATTGAAGTTACCTAATTTAATCGGCGTATACCAAGCGTCAATGGTTTCGATTCCCCACATCCTTGCCTTAATTTTTCGTTTATAGTCAATGCCATTATTGGTTCCAGGTGCCGTCGAATTAGAACCAACACCATAGATATGTGCAAAAGCAAGACCGACTTTTTCAGCACTAGACTCCAATCCAAATTCCAATCCAACCATACGGGCAGAAGTTCCCATTTGATTAGACAACCAAGGACGCATATCGTCATAATACCCTTTGACATCTTTAAACGCCTGCATCCCGCCAAATTGAGTCCTTAGACCAAAACCATACTTCACTTGACAGTATGTTGTGTTCATGATCATCAGAAACGAAAATGCAAGAATCAGCCGTAATTGAACTTTGATTGTGTGTTTAAAGAATTTCATCTACAGGCATACTTTAACGAGTTTAGATAAATTTACGTTCATTAACCAGAAATAACAATAAGTCAAATGACGTATTTTAGAATAGAGGTTATACATATAGTTCAGATCGAATTCTTAATTTTAAACTCATTATATGCTTGACCTATTATGCAACAAGAAACGCAACAATTCATCAGTTTACTCTCCTTTTCGAATGCAAGTTCGGCGGCAATTGTGAAAGGCAAATTAGAATCAGAAGGGATAACCTGTTTTTTGCGTGATGAATTGACCACACAAGTTAATCCACTTTATACGCAAAATGAAGGAGGCATAAAATTACAGGTTCTCAACACAGCTGTCGATCGTGCAATTGAGTTATTAGAAGAGATGGGCTATAAAATTGAAGACAATTCGAGTGCATCTTCATTCATCAACAAGATTGATCAAATTACAGGCAAAATTCCATTTGTTAAATCGCTTCGTTTTGACATTCGTCTTATTATTTTGGTTGCAGTGGTGATTGGCAGTCTAGCGACAATCGTCCATTTTGCGACGGCGCCAACCCTCAAAGAACGACTGCAAAATAACAGTTGGTGTTTAGAAAAATTAACCTATAAGCAAGAGGTCTATCAAACTCAAACAACAGGACTGCAATTACAAATTGCAGGATACTGTCCCGAAAGTATTGATTTTTCATCTAGTGACGAGGTTCGTTTACCAGGATTTAAGACACCAGAAGTAAGGGCTACGTGGGGAATCGTAAATGATAAATTAATCATTGAAAAATGCGACAATTTTGGATATGTCTATAATGGACGTTATACAATTCAGTTTGATCAAAACAGATTAACCCTTAGTTCAGCCAAAACACGATTAGATTGTAAAGCACAGTATATGAAGCGCTTCTTTTAAGCTTGATAACTATAAGAAAAGCAGGCTGCACCACTTCGGAATTAGACAAAAGAAACAAGATTTAAATTTTTAATATAAATAATGTCGGTCCCTAGGTGGGTTTTAAACTTTCTAATCCGAAAAATAATCCTTAAAATAGGGCTAAAAAATTGCAGAAAATTCTTATTTTTCGGTAGACAACTCTAAACAACACCATGAACCGTTTTCTTCTACTCTTTGTTTTACTTTTTGTGAGCCTCGGATTTTCATTCGGAAAAGGGACACTTATCATCAATTATTCATTCACGCATATTGAAGTTGGCTATGACCACCAAACCAAATGCTTCGTATTTATAGATGGTGAATTGATTGCTGAATCTTCAGCTGCGCCTCAATCACAGGCGGTGACTTTAAAGCTAAAAGTCCCAAAAGGTCAGCACCACGTAAGAGTAGTGATGATGGCTTTATACGAAGGAAATTGGGAAGAACATACGATTGAAAACGACTATTCAACTGATGCTTTTCTTGACAAGGACTTAACCTTAGGTAAAAAAAATACACTGTCGTTCATCTTCGATCTTGACCGAACGAATCCAGAAATAAAAATCGACTAATTATAGTTTTTAGGAGCTATTTCCCGCTTTTCGTTCGTATCTTTTTTGGTGCAAAAGCCCCCAAAAGGATATCCACTTCAATCGGGGCTAGAAAAATGACTTCTCGGTTGGGGACGTTCAAATTAAACTGGGTAAAAGTGTTAGGCGTATTGAACGTTAAATCGACGGAAAAGGAAGTAATAAGCCCGTCCAAAGTCCCCAAAAATAACTGAACAGATGTTTTTTTTTTGTTAAATCTTAAAAAAATATTTCCGCAATCTAAAAACCTCATATATTTGACCTCAAATTGATGCATCTCATGATGAAGACTGGTTACTTTTTAAGTTCTATTATCCTTACAGCGCTTATGCTGTTTGGCTTTTCGAGCTACAATAGTGTACCATTCAACGAACAGCTCACCTTCGAAGAAGAAGATGCAGAATTCAATGACGACTTAGAATCATTGGCATTCGATTTTCAACTAGATGGTGGTGGAGATGGTGGCACTGTTAATGATTCCCAATTTTTAGCTGATCACAACAAACCACATTCGTTTAGCTGTTTTAAAGCACTTTTTCAATTCGAAATAGGACGTGAGAGAGCTAGAGTATCCACGCATCAACCATTTTACATTCTTTTTTGTGAACTCAAAATCGACCCAGTAAGTATTCTTTAACGATACATCTACACCACAAATAAGTTGCGGTGTCCGGATATTATCTTAGGAATTATTCATTTTACTGTTAGTCGAAGAATGACCTCAAAACAATTTGACGCAGATAGTTGCTTAAAACATTTGCAACACTATCTGCCAGCACAAGCACCCCTTAAGGATTTTGTGCACCACAATACATTACATGCTTTTCAAAGCAAACCTTTTTTCGAAGCCTTGCAACAAAGTCATGCCATATTTGGGTATAAGACCGCTTTGTCTTTGAATGAATACCGCGCACTGTATCACAACGGCAAAATAGCTGAAGATGTACTCGATTGGGTTATTGCCAACGCAACATCCGAAACGGCCTTAACAGATCGTAAAAATCTGATGCTCAACTTTCCACAGACGGTTGACTATAGTCGCAAAATTGGCGAATTACGAAAATTTTGGAAAAAAGGATTGAAGTTAGATTTGAATACAATTGTCCACCTGAATCTTTTTAAACTAGTTGGCACCTATCTCGACCAAGGCATTAGTGCCAATCCGTTTCCAGCACAAAAAAAAGGCCTTCTTTCCTCCATCCAATCGTTAGAACAAAATACATTCTTTGAATTTTTTCACTCAAAACGGGTCAAAGAATTGCTCTTTAAGAAAAACAAAACCATCACTGATCTCCTCGTGATATTAGTGGGTGACGAAAAATACTTTGAGCAATACCTCTTCGACCAACAATTTGCCCATCCAGGCTGGTCGGGTATAGTTAATGTAATTGAGAAAAATCCTCAAACGTTGCTTGCACGAAAGCACATCACCTTTGCCGATTTTGTATATCTCGAACTGCTTTTGGAAATAGATGCATTAGACGGAATTTATGGTGCCGGCAAATGGCCTTCCATTGGCGAGCTCACCACAGAGCCCCCCTGCGATATCTTTCAAAACGAACTCACTACAAAGGAGTGGGAAATTAAAAGCTGGTGGCAAGAAGCCTATGAATTCAGTTTCTACGATCAGGTGCTTTGCGGCTTAAAGGGGACTACTGCATCTCAAAGCGTAAAAACTGAAATACCAAGCTTCCAAGCCTTCTTCTGCATTGACGACCGAGAAGAATCTATTCGCCGTCAAATTGAATTGGTGGATCCTCGCTGTGAAACCTTTGGCACCCCTGCACATTTTAACCTCCCTATTTTTTATCGTCCTGCTGGGGGAAAATTCAATACGCAAGTCTGCCCTGGCAGCATTCAACCAGAGCATATAATCGTAGATGATCGCACGTCCGAAAAAAATAGACGCGATCTGCATTTTCATCAAACATCACACGGCTTGTTTGGAGGTTGGATCATTGCACAAACACTTGGGTTTTGGTCAGCAATGAAGTTATTCGTTAATATCTTCAAACCAACAATTAGTCCAGCTCATTCCTCTTCATTTGAACACATGTCCCATAAATCAAATTTGATAATTGAAAACGTGAATGGAGACAAATTGAACGGATTAAAAATTGGATTTACCCACGACGAAATGTGCACGATTGTGAGTCAAGAACTTAAGAAGGCTGGCCTTATAGATGGATTTGCTCCTCTTGTATACCTTTTCGGGCACGGTGGAAGTAGTACAAATAACCCCTATTATGCTGGTTATAACTGTGGTGCCTGTTCAGGTCGTCCAAGTTCCCTAAATGCGCGCGTATTCGCAGCAATGGTAAATAAACCGGCAATAAGAAATTTCCTTAATTCGACAGGATTTTCTATTCCTGATGAAACGCAATTTATTGGCGGATTACACGATACAACACGAGACGAATTTGTCTTTTACGACACCCAAAATCTCTCCGCTCGAAACGCTGAATTACATAGCGTTAATCTCGTCACGTTAAATAAAGGCTTAGCAAATAATGCAAAGGAAAGAGCGCGTCAATTCAGCTCAATTTCGTTAAATCAATCGACAGCCAAAATCCATACTGCAGTTAAAAACCGATCCGTTTCTTTGTTTGAACCACGGCCAGAATTGAACCATTCCAATAATTGTCTCTGTATTGTAGGGACACGTGCAATCACAAAGAATTTATTTTTAGATCAACGGTCCTTTCTTAATTCATACGATTGGTCATTAGATCCTACAGGCGAGTTGCTCACTCCAATATTGAATGCAGCGACACCTGTTTGTGGCGGAATAAATTTAGAATACTACTTTTCACGTATTGACAATGAAAATTTCGGCGCAGGTAGCAAACTTCCGCATAACGTGGTTGGGCTCTTTGGTGTAGCAAACGGAATTGAAGGTGATTTGAGAACAGGACTACCGATACAGATGGTCGAAGTTCATGATCCTTTGCGACTCATGATGATCATTGAGCAAAAACCAGCTGTCGTTTTAGACGTCATCAATCGAAACGCAAACACCAAACAATGGTACGAAAACGGCTGGGTTAATTTGGCAATTATCGACCCAGAAACAAAGGAAATCTTTGTGTATCGCGGCAAAAAACTATGTCTTTATACACCCCTTAAACCGGGATTAGAGACCGTCAAAGATTTGAATCCAATCTTCGCAGTAACGTCTGAAAACTTACCAATCTTCAATCTTAATTAGTCATGCAAAATTTAATTGTAATTTTCATATTACTCCCATTGCTTGGCTTTTTGGTGAGTTTAATCATACCTGCTAAGCAAGAAAAGGCCATCTCATATGTCGCCTTTTTCACAACGGGTAGTGTCGCAATATGGATTGTTATATTCACCATTTGGTGGATTATAAATGGTGCCGAGACATTGAATATACGAGAAATTGTCCTTTACAAATCAGATAATTACACCTTTTTACTCGATTTATTCTTTGATAAAGTTACAGCCGTATATTTGCTTTTCTCTTCGGCATTAGCCTATTTAATAGCCGTTTACAGTCGCCATTATTTGCACCGAGAAAAAGGCTACAAACGTTTTTTCAATACGAAACTCCTATTTGTAACGGGAATAAATATCATTGTCTTATCCGGAAATTTCGAAACCTTATTTATCGGTTGGGAAATTTTGGGTGTATCCTCCTTCTTGTTGATTGCCTTCTATCGCGAGCGGTATTTACCTGTGCGAAATGCACTCAAAGTCTATTCAATCTATCGGATTGCTGACATTGGCATTTTACTCGCAATGTGGCTAAGTCACCATTTATGGCATGAGAACATCACCTTTGTTCAATTGAATGATACGGCTTATGTCAACCATTATTTGCACGAACATTATCTAACAGGTTTATTTATATCGTTCGCAATTATTTTAGCGGCAGCTGCGAAATCGGCACAATTCCCTTTTTCTAGTTGGTTATCTCGCGCTATGGAAGGCCCAACACCGTCGAGCGCAATTTTTTATGGATCGGTAGCTGTGCATATTGGTGTCTTCTTATTGCTGAGAACTTACCCTTTTTGGAGTGTATTACCATTAGTTAAATGGAATGTAATTGGCATGGGATTAACTTCAGCGATTATAGGTAGTGTTTCAGCTCGGGTGCAGACATCTGTGAAAGCGCAAATAGCTTATTCATCTATTGCTCAGATTGGATTAATTTTTATTGAAGTAGCCCTTGGCTTACATTGGATTGCACTCATTCATCTCACAGGTAATGCCTTCCTTCGTGCCTATCAATTATTGATTAGTCCATCTATCGTGACGTATTTAATACGCGAGCAGTTTTTCAATTACAAACCCGTCAAAAAGAGCAAAGACCGAACCTGGAGAAGGTTAATTAAGAATTCTATTTTTGTAATCGGATTGAAGGAGTGGAAACTGGATGGGATGATGTACAAATTTTTATGGGCACCTCTCAAAAAAACGGGGCAACTCTTTCATTTTATAACAGGAACACAAGCCATTGTAATTTCCGCACTGGTCTTCCTTAGTTCAGCTATCATCATTCAGCAGGAAGTCAATTTACCCCATGTAATTGCCTATGCGATACCAGAAGTTTTTGGAGGTATCGCCCTGATTATGGTTTTGAAAGCTTTTACCGAACGAAAACGCACATTTTTCGCATGGGGCCTAGTGATTCTAAGTCACTTTTGGATTGCCATAGCAGTTGGTTTTAACGACACCTTTAGCGCGGAGGATACAATTTTCTACCTGAGCGGTGTAGTCCTATCAGGAGGATCAGGCTATTACTTTTTGTACCGATTGAGACAAAGAGCCGTTTTTGATTTGAATGATTTTTATGGGCATTCAATGGAACATAAATGGTTATCATTCGGCTTTTTGTTGAGCTGCCTTGCATTGGCTGGTTTCCCAATCACAACCACATTTTTAGGTGAGGATTTATTGTTTACACATATCCATGAAGATCAAGTCCTTCTCGCCTTTTTTGTCTCCGTCAATTTCATTGTCGAAGGCATTGCATTAATGCGCATGTACGCGCGAATTTTTCTAGGACCAAATAAAAAAGATTATCACCCTGTCCCCTTAAGGGACGCATAAATAAATAAACAAATAATGGAAAATAAAACAAAAATTGCAAGTGGGTTAGCAGGATTGAAAACCTACTTCAAACATGATATCATCTCCGGATTTCTCGTTTTTTTACTTGCACTCCCATTAAGTTTGGGAATTGCTAAGGCCAGCGGATTTCCGGCAGCAATGGGTGTATTGACGGCCATGATCGGCGGTTTAATGACGGTCTTTTTTAAAGTTTCAGAACTTTCAATAAAAGGTCCAGCAGCAGGATTAATAACTATTGCAGCTGCCTCAGTGGCGGAATTTGGCGGCGGAGAAGAAGGATGGAAAATTGCTTGTGCTGTAGTCGTTGTAATGGCGATCTTACAGATGTTCTTGGGCTTCCTTAAACTCGGCTCACTCAGCGATTTTTTCCCTCATTCCGCAGTACATGGAATGCTGGCAGCAATTGGGATCATCATTATTGCGAAACAAATCCCAGTTCTACTTGGGGATGACCCAACTCTATACAAAGGAGAAGGTCCAATCGAATTGTTGATGGACATTCCGCGCTTTGTCTTAAATGCACATTGGCACATTGCTGTAATAGGGATTATTGGTGTAATCATCATGTTTGTGATGCCCCTTTTAAAGATTAACCTTTTCAAACGCATTCCTGCGCCAATGGTGGTATTAGTTGTTGCCGTTCCTTTAACGATTTATTGGCATATGGATCAAACAGAACCTCCTTATTCATTGGTAACCATTGGCGACTTTTGGGGAAGTTTAGGATTTAATGCTGATTTCTCTGCAATTGGAACATTTGTATTTTGGAAATATGTGATTATGTTCCTTTTTGTCAGTTCACTCGAATCTTTGTTAACGGTAAAAGCAATCGACAGTCTTGATCCACACAAACGCCGTTCGAATTACAACGGTGATTTGATCGGACAAGGAGCTGGTAATGCTGTGGCGGGAGCACTTGGCGGTTTACCAATGATTTCAGAAGTTGTCCGTAGCTCCGCCAATATTGGTTTTGGTGCTTTCACTAAATGGTCTAACTTCTTTCACGGCATTTTCTTGCTCTTGGCAATGATTTTCTTAATTCCGTACATTGAATTAATTCCTAACTCTGCCTTAGCAGCTATGTTAATCTACGCCGGATATCGACTTGCAGCGCCAAAAGAATTTATTCACACTTACAAAATTGGAAAAGAGCAATTAGCGATCTTCTTAACCACGATTATCGTGACACTTTTGGAAGATCTATTACTCGGTATTTTAGCAGGTATTATTGTAAAATTCATCTTCCACCTTGCCAATGGTGTTAAATTTTCTCAACTTTTCAAAGCGTCTTACGACCAAATTGAAGAGAAAAACAAAACGATTATACGTGTTCACAACGGCGCCATTTTTTCAAACCTCATCTCCTACAAAAAAGTATTAAGAGCCATTCCCGACTCGAACAGTGTGACGATTGATTTTGCTGAAGCGAAGTTGGTGGATCACTCATTTATGAACTTCATCCATCATTATAAACTCGAGCGAAGTGAAGAAAATTCAACTTGCACAATAATCGGTTTAGACGATCACAAGGCTTTATCGAAACATCATTTAGCCACACGAAAATTATCAAAAAAATAAATACCATCCGATATGATCTACGCATTAATACTTGTCGTCTTTCTACTCGGCTTCGCCTTTATTGGTTATATCTCGGGAATGATCACTTTTTTAATCATGAACCAATTACGCTAAACCATGAAAATCTATTTTAGCACCTTATTATTACTTTTATTGATGTGTAAAGTTGGATTCACGCAAAAGCAAATTGCCACACAATACGGATCGTGGTATAATTATGCTGGAACTGTGCAGCTAACAGACAAGTTAGGTCTAACCACACTTTACTCATGGCGAAGAGCTGATTTTATTCAACAATGGCAACAATCACTTTTTCGGATTGGTGTTAATTATAAACTCAATGACGCAGTTACGTTTACACCCGGTTATGATTGGGCACTCACGTATCCCTATGGTGAACAGGCTGTCGCTGCTCCTTTTAACGAGCACCGGATTTTTGAGCAGGTTGGGATAAAAACAAATTTTGGTCGTTTCTACGTGGATCACCGTTATCGTTATGAGCAACGCTTTTTAGAAAGCACCTCGTATAATGCAGATCATGATCGTATAAGTGCAGGTTACCATTTTAGACAACGACTCCGTTATCAGTTGTCGATCACTGTTCCAATTAACCATAAAAAACTTGAAGACAACACCTTTTTCGTAAAAGTTTCGGATGAGGCTTTTATGAATATTGGCAAAGGAACGGCTTTAAACAGTTTTGATCAAAATTGGTATAACGCATCAATTGGTTTTCGTTTTCATAAAGATTTTAATGCAACGATTGGTTATCAAAATCAATTTATCATCAAAGGTGATGGGTTGCATATGGAACGGAATCATTTATTGAATGTAGGAGTGACCTATAATTTTGACTTCCGAAAAAAATAGCCATATGAGTCCTTTCAAAAATTTACAATTTTCAACCTGCTTTCCAGAAAAAACCTTGCTCATTACCTGTATTGACTTTTTTGACACGCGTGAATTTTTAGCACATCCGAACGTCCTTTTATCAACTCGATTTGGAAACACCGTTGACCTAACGAACGAATCAGAACTGAATGAATTAGCCTATTTCATCTTTGTGGAGAAGGTGAAACACATAGTCATACTCGGTCATTATGATTGCAAGATCATTGAACATCTCGAACTCAATAGAAAATTGGAAGTGGAACAAAATGCATTGTATAATCCGATTGAAAGTGAAACCGAGCGAAGAAGAAAAATATGGTTTAATGTCGCATCACAAATAAAATCCCTCAACCGCCTTGACTTGATTAATGACAACCAAATTATTGTAAAGGGACTTGTGATGGATGAATTCAAACAAAAACGCGTAGAAGAAGTTGATTTGACTGTTGCTTTTTAATCCTTGTGAGCACAGTTAAATCTGTTTTAAGTCCTTCTCCATCACCACGGAGAAGGATTTTTTTATTCACTGCCTTCCTCCATTGGTAAAATAGATGCTTTTAACTTTTTATCGTTTGTTTTAATCGCTTTCTGGAGGATGATATTATTCGGTAAAGAAATGATCTCATCCTTCGTCGTTTTGATTTTAAAGAACATCATTCCTATATCAAGGATTTCGCCTTCAATATCAAATTCTTTATCCATGATTTTAATTTCATCACCAATTTTAGTCGCTGTATTGAAGAAGATGATAATCCCTGAAGTAATATTTGAAAGATGTGACCATTGGGCAAAAAACGCTACACCTAAGACCGTTACCATAGAGGAAAGAAAAACAAGAATATCCTTCTGATCAACACTCCAAATCGTAATTAAAGCCCCGAATAAAATCATATTTACGACGGCAAAAACACTCTTTAGCGTAATTCGTTTCCGAGCAGCGCTAAAATCGGTTAGGCGTAGACGTTTTGTTACTATTCGACTTAAAACTAGACGAATGATCATCCAGACAAAGAGTGCAATAAACGATTCGAGAATTAATAGACTGTATCCTTCGATAATTTCCCACATAAGTAACACAAATTAATTTATCACAAAAGTACTACAAATCCAATGAACTTATGGTTAAATTTATCCAAGATTAGGAGTATTAAATTTGAAAAAATATAAGTAAAACGGTAATTTTTACCAAATGCCCAAGGCCATCAGCAATTAACAGGTCACGGTTCAATTTTTTCGATAATTTGGATGAGAATTATTCTTTTTAACCCCTTTAATTGCTGATGATCGCATTTTCCAATTAATACGTATTTTTGAGTGCTCATATTTATTTGGGAATTAATCCTAAAAAGCAATCATGAAAATTCAAATTTGCTCCGATTTACACCTCGAATTCGCCGCTAATCAAAAATGGTTGCAAAAAAATCCGATTCCTGCCCTCGCCGAAACCCTAATTATTGCCGGCGATACATTTTATTTAGGTCGCGATTATTCCAAATTGGATGTGATCAAAAAAATGGCGGATGATTTTAAACAGGTCTATCTCATCCCGGGCAATCACGAATTTTATGGCGGGTATGATTTTGATTGGGCGGGTAGATCCTTTAAGGAGCGCATCTTCGACAACGTTCATTTATTAAATAATGAAATTATTGAGCAAGAGGATGTGAAACTGATTTTTAGCACCATGTGGTCGCAGATCAATACCAACATTCGCGAAGTGACAAAGTTTATGGCCGACTTTCGTCTCATTCATAAAAGAACCGAACGTATAGCTGTAAATGACTATAATGAAGCGCATGCAGCTTGTTTTGAATTTCTTGAAGAGGCCATTGCAGAAAAAGGTAAAAAAGTAGTCATAACACATCATTTACCCAGCGCATCCTGCAATGTAAAAGAATTCAAAAACAGTCCAATAAACGAAGGTTTTATGGTGGACAAAACAGCCTTTATTTCCGATTCAGATATTGACTATTGGGTCTATGGACACAGTCATAGAAACAAAGCCGAATTTGAAATCAACGGTACCAAAATGGTTACGAATCAACTCGGTTATACCGAATTTTCAGAAGGTCACGGTTTTAATGCGAACAAAGTAATTGAACTTTAAGCAGGTCGATTCTCGCTTAAAAAACACCTCCTAGAATTCAAACCAAATTGATCGGAAGTAAAATGCTTTTTTTTGATTAATGAAAAAAACCCATCTTTGTAACTGTTTTTATAAAACGTAAACGAATTGAATGCAAGAAAATAAAAAACAATCTTCCCCCTCATTCAAAGAAGCTTTCTGGTTTTGGTTAAAACTTGGTTTTATCAGTTTTGGAGGACCTGCTGGTCAAATCGCCATCATGCATGAATTTTTAGTGGAGAAAAAAAAATGGATTTCTGACAGCCGCTTTTTGCA
>JALQVX010000175.1 GCA_023263555.1 Crocinitomix sp. | reverse complement strand
TTTTATTTGAACGTCTAAAATGATCAACCACCATATTGTGAGCAATCGTGAGCACCCACGGTAAGAACTTACCTTCTTCATTATACGCTCCATTTTTTAAGGTTTTGATCACCTTAATAAAAACATCTTGAAAAATATCATTGGCTAAATTTTCATTTCGCACTTTAGACATGATATATCCAAAAATACGATCCTTATTAAGGTTTAATAATTGCTCGAAAGCTTTTTCATTACCTTCAATATAAGAACGAATAAGATCTTTGTCAGATAGATTTTTAATTGCCATACGTTTACTTTTTTTGACACACAATACAGAATTGTATGCCTTGTTTTATTTCAAATTTCAAAGTGTAAACGTGTCAATCTATAGGCGATTCAAATTAATTATAAAACCAAATATACAGCAAAGGAATCAGAAAACAAAATTTTTGTAAACAAAGCTCCTCTACATGTGTTGTTGTTATGGATAACGGTAACTTTCGACAAAGGGTTGGGTAAAAGTCAAAAAATAAATAAATAAGCAAAGAAATTAATTTCAAAGAGACTTCGTTCAATGGCAATAGAAAGGCTATCTTTGAGAGTCTAATCAAAAAGTAATCCAACTATGAGCCAACCAAAGCGATCGATAGAGATTAATGGAGCCAGAGTGCACAATCTAAAGAACATTTCCGTCTCCATTCCTCACAATTCATTCGTTGTTATTACTGGCCTATCAGGTTCTGGTAAAAGTTCGTTGGCTTTTGACACCTTATTTGCAGAAGGACAGCGCCGTTATGTTGAGAGTCTATCTTCATACGCCCGTCAATTCTTAGGACGATTGGATAAACCAGACGTAGACTCTATCAAAGGAATTTCACCTGGGATAGCGATTGAACAAAAAGTGATCTCAAAGAATCCGCGATCTACCCTTGGTACAGTTACTGAAATATACGATTACCTCAAAGTGCTATATGCGCGAATAGGAAAGACCTATAGCCCAATCAGTGGTGAAGAAGTTAAAAAACATGCTGTCACAGATGTAGTCAATTTCGTACACAAATTCGAAGACGGCAAACGGTACATGATTCTTTCACCTTGGACCATATCTAAAAAGAATGATCCCGAAAAGGCCATTGAAATATTAATCTCACAAGGTTTTACGAAAGTGTGGATCAATGAAGAATCTATAGATCTTGCGGACATGAATGCCAAACAATATAAAACAACTAAAAGTTTTATCATTGTTGATCGTTTGAAACATGTAGCAAATGATGAGGATTATGATTCACGGCTTGCCGACTCCGTTCAAACCGCTTTTTATGAAGGATTTGGCACTTGTATCGTCTATGACATGGATAATGGAGAGGGCACTCCTTTTTCAAATAAATTTGAATTAGACGGGATTGAATTCATTGAACCTTCTGTTAACTTCTTCTCTTTTAACAATCCTTACGGGGCTTGCTCAACTTGCGAGGGATATGGCAGCACGATCGGAATTGATCACAGTTTAGTGGTCCCTGACACCTCACTGAGCATCTATGAAGATGCTGTTGCGCCTTGGCGAGGAGAAAAGATGGGTGAATGGAAAAACCAATTGATTGCGCTCGCTTCGCAATACGATTTTCCAATCCACCGTCCTTATGCTGAATTAACGGAATCTCAATTGGATTTATTGTGGAATGGGAATGCGCGGATAGACGGACTTTATACTTTCTTCGAATACCTTCAGTCTAAATCCTATAAAATACATTACCGCATTATGCTTTCGCGGTATCGCGGTAAAACCGTTTGTCCTGATTGCAGGGGCACACGATTGAGGAAAGAAACGAATCACGTGAAAATTGGTGGGTATAATTTAAGTGACCTCCTGATCATTCCTGTTGACGAATTAGCACCGCTCTTCGAAACGATTCAACTGGATCGTTACCAAGAAGAAATTGCGAGTCGTCTCTTACTCGAATTAAAGAATCGATTGTCCTATTTGAATGATGTTGGTTTAGGTTATCTAACACTCAATCGACAATCGGCGACTTTATCGGGCGGAGAATCTCAACGGATTAATTTAGCCACTTCATTAGGGAGTAGTTTAGTGGGCTCCATGTATATCTTAGATGAGCCGAGTATTGGACTTCATCCGAAGGATACACAACGGTTAATTACCATCCTCAAAAAATTGCGCGACGTAGGCAATACGGTGATCGTAGTCGAGCATGAGGAAGAGATGATGCGCGCTGCAGATCAAATTATTGATATTGGACCTAAGGCGGGTAAATTTGGAGGAGAAATCGTTTTTCAAGGAAACCATGATGACTTACTAACGGCAAAGAACAGTTTGACAGCGGCCTATCTGACGGGCGAATTGACGATACCTGTTCCTGCTCACCGACGAAAATTGAACAGTGTTATCACAATCAAAGGAGCAAGAGAGAATAACCTCAAAAATATAACGGTGGGGATACCACTTAACGGCTTAGTGTGTATTTCAGGTGTAAGCGGTTCTGGAAAATCGACCCTCGTTAAACAAATATTTTACCCCGCACTTTTGAAATCACTCGGTAAATCAAGTAATCCTATTGGAAAATTTGATGGATTGAGCGGTGATATAAAACGTATTGAAGAGGTTGAAATGGTGGATCAAAATCCGATTGGACGTTCATCTCGAAGTAATCCTGCCACCTATGTTAAAGCATTTGATTATATCCGGGATTTATTTGCAAAACAACAATTATCGAAAGTGAGGGGCTTTAAGCCTGGCTTTTTCTCTTATAACGTTCCGGGTGGAAGATGTGAAGAATGCAAAGGAGAAGGAGAAATTGCAATTTCAATGCAATTCATGGCAGATGTGAACTTAGAATGTGAAGTTTGCAAAGGCAAGCGTTATACACAAGAAGCCCTAGAGGTTGAATTTAAGGAGAAAAACATCAATGATATCCTGAACATGTCGATTGAAGAAGCACTCAGTTTTTTTAATGCAAAGGACAGCACGCAAGCAAAAATATTGGATCGCATTCAACCTTTGTTTAATTTAGGCTTGGGTTATCTCACATTAGGACAATCTTCGAGCACACTATCGGGTGGAGAAGCGCAACGGGTGAAATTAGCCTCCTTCCTCGCGGAGGGAAAATCAAAAGTAACACCTACCCTCTTTATATTTGACGAACCAACCACCGGATTGCATTTTCATGACATTGATAAGCTCATCATTTCGTTTAATGAACTCGTTAAACGCGGACATTCTGTTTTAGTGATTGAGCATAATTCTGAGGTGCTAAAATGCGCTGATTGGATTATTGATATTGGTCCCGGGGGAGGTAAACATGGAGGCTCTGTACTTTTTGAAGGAACGCCAGAGGCGTTGGCAGAATGTGAATCCAGTTTTACAGGTTTATTCTTGAAAGAGAAATTGACCTTACACTCGTCTTCATAGACGGAACAAAAAACAACTCATCTTTAAAGTCTAACGGTCTTACAACCTAAACCCTACACCAAATCGGATCAAATAGTTTTGGGGTGTAGTAAGGAAATTAAAGGTTGATATTGTTCGTTGGTTGACAAGAAGTGCTTGATTTTCAACTTGTCTTGTTAAAATCCCAAATTGTGTGACATTGAACGGCATATTCACGTCAAAATTCCTTTCGTCGTTTTTAGAAGCGAGATTCTAGAAAGACGCTAACTATCAACTACCCTCTTCTTCTCTCCAGCAGCGTCATCATCATTAAGCCAAGCATAAGACGCTCGTCTTCGCCATCCTCTAGATTGGCTAATTTATCTAACTTAAAACGTCTTCCCCAAAAGGATTTTTCTTTGGATAAACGCACCACTAATTCTTCCGTACCTGCGCGTTTAACGACGTATTTTGGATTGAACAAATAGCCAGATAAAAGTCCCAACAACGGTACTTCGCACAATAATGCATCCCAAAACTTAGCCCAAGGATTTTCCTCCTGAATTAAGAATTCTTGTGTCTTATTGTTATCGTAAATTTCGTAATGAGCCTTTAACAAAGATTTCATTCCTTTACGACCCACGTGACCAAATACATTTCCATCCTCATTAGCGAAAGCATAAGACGCGTTAAAATCAATGATTCGATCTGCTGCAATTGTATACTTCAACTCGGTTTTATCTTCAGAAGAAAAGATTTGAATGGCTTCTTTGAATTTGAATAATTTTTGACGCACATATAGTAAGGTTGCCCCATTAGCATCTCTTGTAATAAAGTCATTTGCAAGTGTTCCTATTTTAAACTCAAACTGCAAAGGATAATTATAATCTATAATTTTAGTTGTATTTACCGCTGCTCCTTGATTGTCCAAAAGTTCGTCTGCTAAAGCCATAATCTTAATTTAGTTTCCTAAAATAATCAATGCATTTTGATCAGCAAGTTTGCGTTTGTATTTATTTTAAACTAATTCTTTTTTTTTCGACTGGAGAACCACTCAAAGACAACAATATTACCTGCAATTAGGGTCCATCCGTAAACTACATCTTCATAAGGAATGGTAGCAAATCTCATTCCTGTATTTTCCAGGTCGTTATACCAAACAATTGGCGAATCGATTCCTGTTCCGGTAAGAACCCCATTAATAATAAAAAAAGGGACAAGCGCGATTAAAAAAGAGAGAGGCAAAAAATCGAGTCGTAGTTTCAATTTTTGTATAGTCGGAATGGTTGCAATAGCAAGTAAAGAAGCAATAATTGTGTACCAGCCGTCCCAAGCATTCACCACTAAAAAGAGTGAGTAAATAGCCAATGCAGCGTAAAAAAGTAGATTAAACCCTTTCAACTTTAGCTTCGGAAAATAGGCTTTCACGCAGGCATAAATAAAAGTACACGAAAAGGGCACAACAACAAAAAAGAGCACTTCTTCTATCGGCAGATTTCCAATAGTAAGACCCGTCAAATAGGTCGGGTTAAATCCCCAAATTCCCATTGCTGTAAAAATAACATCCCATATAATAAAAGGAATACCAACGAATAAAAAACCATAGATTAAATATTTCCATGATTTATAATACGCTACTTTTTTGTCAAAACTCAATATCAATGGAAACAGAATCGTGAGCGCATCCAACAACAAATAAAGTGATTTCATAAGCTCCAATTTACATTAAAATAAGGATTCCAAAAAACAGCAACCAAATAGCGTATAACCAAGCAGCTGTTTTATTTATGAGCGGTGATGATTTGAGGTAAAGCAAACTAAAAAACACAGAAAAAAAGAACCATGTGATATAATTAAAAAGTGGAATCTCGCCATTCGCCCAAGTCCAAAAGCCATATTTAATGGCAACAGGTTCTATGACGACATCAAGACCAACACATAATGTGCCTGCGACGACGGCTTGAAGAAAGACATTAACTTTTAGAAAACGTGCAATATTTGAGGAGGCTAAAACGATCGCATACCAATTCACGCCAATAATCACAGACACACCAAATAGCCGCCAACCGAGTGATGCGCCATACGCATAATCGCCAAAAAGATAACCAGTTTTCGTTCCTATCAATTCGATTAAAAAACCACCCAAAATAATGATAAAAGCAATGAGCGCCGACTTTATCCTTAATGGTTCTGCAAGAAATACCAACGTACCACACAACATTAAATTCATCCAGGTTAAATCTGAAGCAGAGTCAGATTGTAAAAACAAGATCAATCCAATACTATGAAATAGGACGAGAATAGCAGGAAAAAAAGGTTGAATACGGCTTATCATTTTCCTTTATCCATTAGTTGTGAAACAATTTTTGCTGATTTGAGAACCAATGGAATTCCTCCACCTGGATGAACTGTTCCACCACAAAAAAAGAGGTTTTTATACTTTTTAGAAACATTTCCGTGACGCGTAAGCGCAGCGATTTTACCATTCGAAGCCGCGCCATACAGCGAACCAAGATAGCCCCCTGTTGCTTCATCAATCCGTTTCGGATCCCAATATTTCTCATGGCGAATGAACGGTCGAATATCCACTCCTAAACGGTTTTGAATTACGGTAATAATGT
>JALQVX010000155.1 GCA_023263555.1 Crocinitomix sp. | reverse complement strand
AAAACAAATTATTGTTTGAGTATTGATAAAATCGTTAAGTTTGAGTGCCCTAAAATTTATTTAGGACAGTATTTTTTGTATATTCATTGATTGATATGATAAAATTCGCTCCAACTTCTATCAAAATCATTAGTTCAATCTCGTTAATTGTAAGTATTTTATTTTTTGCTATTGGTGGCTGTTCTGAGAAAAGAGCAGAGCTTCCTACAACTTTTAGCTCAAGTGACACTATCACTGTACCTTCTCCGGCGGAAAACAAAGAAACGGTTGCTCAAACAAACGTGATTTTGAAAAAGGTTGATAGCCTGCGATTACCTCAGCAATATATATTAAAAGATCCCCCCACTACTGAACTCAATAACAATCGAAAAAAAATAACATCTCCTGAAATTGAATTGCTAAAAAATCATGTATTAGTTCACACTTTAGGAGAAAAGAATATAAAAAAACCTACTCAAACTCCGGCAAATGGAGTCGTCAGACCTTCCATATTTCCCATTCCTAAAGATGCGCGTGAACCCGCTACAAAAGATGCATCCTATTATAACTTAAATTATTTAGACGTAGAGCATGGATTAGGATCCAGTTACGTCATGGATATAGTTGAAGATTCAAGGGGTAATTTATGGCTTTCCAATTGGGCTGCAGGTGTTTGTGTTTACAATTCAAAAACATTTCTTAATTATACGGAAAATGAGAATTTAATTAACAATTACATCTGGACTATCTTCGAAGATAGTAAAGGAAGAATTTGGTTTGGATCTGACGGCGGAGGGGCTTCGTTTTTTGATGGAAATCAATTTGTGGAATATTCCACTTCCAATGGATTAGCAGGCGACCTAGTTTATGATATTGTAGAGGATGAAAAAGCAAATATATGGTTTGCAACAAATAGTGGATTAACGAAATATGATGGAGAAAAATTCTTCACCTACAGATCCGATAACGGTTTATTAGGTGAATCCATATCAGCACTTTATGTTGGCAATAATAATCGCCTTTTAATAGCTTCAGAAAAAGGATTTTCAATTTTTGATGGTCTTAGTTTCACAAATTACACTACAAATAATGGACTACCCAGTAATGAAATAACCGCAATTTTTGAGGACAGTGAGGAGAATATTTGGATCGGAACAAGGGATGATGGCATCACTATGTTTGATGGTTATACTTTTTTCACATTTGATACGGAGCAAGGGTTATCAGGAAATAGCATTACAACTATTTGCGAGGATAAATATAATCGAATCTGGATTGGAACTCAAAATAACGGGATTTCAATTTATGACCGCTATTCATTTACAATCATAAAATTGAATGAAGGGCTAAGCAGCAATACGGTGCGTGCTTTCTATGAAGATAATCATGATAATATGTGGATTGGTACCTATGGAGGTCTAAATAAATTTAACCGGAGATCGTTTATCAATTACACCGAAATACAAGGACTGGGAGGCGAACTTGTTCGAGGTATTTCTGAAGATAAAAATGGTGATCTTTGGTTAGGTCACTCGAATGGTGCTAGCAAATTGACACAAGACGGATTTAAAAACTATACCGCCGAAAATGGGCTTACCGATAGTCCAATTCGCGTCATTAAACAAGATTACAAAGGAAATTTATGGTTTGGAACTGATAGTGATGGAGCTTATTATTTTGATGGTTCGAATTTCACGCATTACACAAACGAAAATGGCCTTTCTGGAAACACAATACTATCCATGCATGAAGACAAAAATAAAGCCATTTGGTTTGGCACGTATGAATCGGGACTGACTAAATTTGATGGAAAAGATTTTTATCATTTAACAATGAACGAGGGTTTGTCAAGCAATACGATACGTGCTATTGCAGAGGATGATGATGGCAATATGTGGTTTGGAACAAACATGGGGGGGCTTGAAAAATTTAATGGTATTTACCTAGAACATCTTTCCAAAAATGATGGCCTTGCAGAAAATACAATCTTATCCTTGAAATACGATAGCCGAGGTCTTCTTTGGGCTGGTACTGAAAACAATGGTGTAAATATTCTTTATCAGGATAAAATCTTCCACATTTCTGAAGAAAATGGGTTGTCAAACAATATTATTTGGTCCATAACCGAGGATTATGACCAAAATATCTGGTTGGGAACTGAAAAAGGTTTAAATACGATCATCTTTAATGACAAGATGAATTACAAAATTTCTACTTTCGGTAAACTTGATGGCCTCAAAGGAACGGATTTTTATCCTAATGCATCCTACTTAGATGAAGAAAATAGAATTTGGTGGGGAACGGGTAAAGCGCTTACATTTTTAGATTTAAATGAATATGAATGGACGAGCAAAGCACCAAAAGTTGCCATAACCAACATTTTAATCAACGAAGAAAACATAGATTTTAGAACGTTGAAAACTGCTAAAAAACAGAATCAAATGTATCGTAAAGGAAATTTAAGTATGAGTGCTTTAAGTGAGATGGAGTATCAGAATGTTCTTCCTTTCTCAAATTGTCCCTCAGAATTATCAATACCTTACGAATTAAATCATTTAATAATCGCTTTTTCTGCCAATGATTGGGCTGCACCGCACAAGATAAAATACATGCATAAACTGGAAGGCGCAAGCAGTGAATGGCATACCGTGTTAAATGACAATAAAGTTGTATACAGCTTCCTTCCTGAAGGCAATTATACATTTTATTTAAAAGCAAAAGGTGAGAGTGGACTTTGGAGTGAAACTTTAAGATTTCCCTTCACAGTTTCTCCACCCTGGTGGCGATCAATTTTTGCCTACATTGTTTATATTATTATCCTAATGGGATTAATAATTTTGGCTATTTCTTCACGAACAAAAAAATTAATTGACCAACGTAAAAAATTAGAGCTTCTTGTTCATAAAAGAACAAGAGAAGTTGTCAAACAAAAAGAGTTGGTTGAACTTAAAAACAAGGAGATCATTGACTCTATTAACTACGCGAAACGAATCCAGCGAGCAATTTTACCTTCAAGCGGAATGGTTAAACGTAAACTGGCGAATGCATTCATTTATTTTAAACCGAAAGATATTGTTGCCGGAGATTTCTATTGGCTTGAAGAAAAGGATAATAAAATTTTACTCGCTGTTGCAGACTGCACAGGACATGGCGTTCCTGGTGCTATGGTTAGTTTGGTTTGTAATAACACGCTATCAAGAGCAGTAAGCGAATTTAAATTGACGGATCCTGCACGCATCCTAAATATGGTTCGTGATATTGTGATTGAATCATTCACAAACAGCCGTGAAGAGGTAAAAGATGGTATGGATATCGCTTTAATTTCTTTGGATATCAAAACCAAAATTCTTCGCTTTTCTGGAGCAAATAGTAATTTATATGTTTTTTCTGGGGATGAATTAACCACACTTAAGGGTGACCGTCAACCGATTGGAAAATATGTGGTCAGCAATGATTTTAGTGTCAAAGAAATTCAATTAAAACCTGGTGATTCATTCTACATGTTTACAGATGGATTTACGGATCAATTTGGCGGTCCACAGGGCAAAAAATTTAAAACTACGTCTTTTGTTCAAATGATAGAAAGCATTCAGCATCTTAACATGCCGGAACAAAAGAAACACATTGAGGCGGTTTTTGATGAATGGTCATTAAATGTTGAACAGGTGGATGATGTTTGTGTTGTAGGCGTAAAATTATAAAGCCTTTCTTTCTTAAATAAGCCGATTAAATGAACTTGTGAAGGGAATATAATTCTAATTTTGCAGGATGTACAAGGGAGTCCTCTATATGTTGCTGTCGTCATTTAGTTTTGCTTTAGTCAACCTCATTGTAAAAGTTTTATCAGATCAGCATCAACATTATCCGCTCATTCAAGATTACCCTGTTTTTGAACTTGTTTTATTTCGTTGCCTCGTTTCTCTTTCCATTTGTGTCGCAATAATCAAAGCGCGTAAAATTCCGTTTTTTGGCAACAATATTCCTTGGCTGATCACGCGCGGACTGGCAGGTTCATTCGGTTTAAGTTTATTCTTTTTCACGTTGACTAATCTGCCTATGGCGCTTGCAACGATCATTCAGTATCTCTCCCCCATTTTCACAATCATTTTTGCCATCTATATCAATAAGCAAAAAGTGAATCCCATTCAATGGCTCTTTTTCTCAATCGCATTAATCGGAGTCTTAATTATAGGATTAAAAGAAGATTCACTCCCATTTAATCCAATTTGGGTACTGGTCGGTTTGATTTCAGCTGTTTTTTCAGGCATTGCCTATAATGCAATTATTAAATGTTCTAA
>JALQVX010000118.1 GCA_023263555.1 Crocinitomix sp. | reverse complement strand
AAACGGCAATCCCCGTTCTTCCTTCCAAAAAAGGATTCGCTTCAGAAACCCAACCTGGATTGTCATAGTAGACATAATAATGTGTGCGCCCTGGCAAATTATTAATCACCCAATAATCGCCATGCTCAACAGTTAAGCCGGTTGAAAATATAATTTCTGTAATTTCAGATCTCCCGTCATTGTGTTCCTCCACATTAACTTGTCCGTAAAGTGTTGATGTTCCTCCTTCACCTTCTGATTTATTACATGCAGAAAGAATAAACAAAGAACAAAATGAGAAATAGATAATTTTTTTCATGGTTTTAATTTCGAATAATTTTTTGATGTGCAATCAAGACATCTTGATCAAATACATTGACGAGGTACAAACCTGAAGCAAGCGAAGACAAGTCAATCACACTATTCGTTTGACCGTTTAAATCGGTTGAATAAACCAATTGTCCTAGTTGATTTGACACTTCAATTTTCCCGCTCACTATTTCTTTTTGAAACGTAAGCGTTGCATTGCTTTCAGTTGGATTTGGATAAATAAAGACCGCATTTGAATGTGACTCATTTTGGAGACCTAAATCTTCACAAGATCCAAACATATTCGCATCCATCCATGCAAGGCGATCAATTGTCCATGAGCGCAGATAATCCAATTCTTCGGCATAGGTATCTCCAACAAAATTATTGGGCCAAACATAAGAACCAAGAATCGGCCAACGTTGGAAATTTCGTCCAGCAGCATCCGTTAAATAAATTTCCATTTCATCAATATAGGCGAGGATAGAATCGGTATGCAACGTTGTCATTCTCAATTCTTGCCAACGGCAATTTAGCGCATGTGTAAATGCAGGATCCTCTACGAAACGATTCCAGTAAAAGGGGTTATTTAAACCTCCTCCACCGCCGCAGACATCATTAAAATAAATTTCCCAACCCGTCGTTAAACCTCCGTTACAATAATTTGCATTGCCCCATGCAAGATTAAAATCCCATAACGGTCCGGCCACCAATTTACCACCTTCACTTATCCGTTCTTTGTACATAAAAGTACTGATGCGATAACCGTCTACGTTTTTTGAAATTTCATTCACAAGCATAAAATCAATAAACGAATTTAAGTCAATATAGGGTTTATAACCTGCAGCGGGATCGGTAAAATCTGGACCGTCAAGCGCCGTCTCGAAATCCGTGATATAGGTTTCGATATAGTTAAGCTGAGAAGGATGCATTTCCTCAATTCCAGGATCGTGCATTTGAAAACTCACCGATCCCCAAGCGGGCGGAGCTTGCAAAAAGGGAGATGTCCAAGCAACCTCACCACCGCCAGTCGTTTTATCAATTTTGACCACGTATCCACCCGTCAATTCATTTCCTTCAATATCTTCATAATTGAGTTTATCGATATTGACACGACCGGGATTTTGTTTAATGCGTTCCATAAAAATATACACCCCTCGATACTCTCCATTAACCACCAATTCAACGGCTTGTGTTCTAGGCGCCCACTCTCCCATTTCATTTCCCAACTTGTAGGTTAACACATTCCGGATAAGGGATTTATCGGAAAAGGGTGCATAGAGAATCCAATCATTATCAACGGGCCAATCAAAAATAGACACATTATAATTCGTAGAATCAGGTCCGCGTGTTTCCAGCCCATATGATTTTTTAGGAAAAGTGCCTGAAGACGAACCGCGAATTTCAATTCCAATCTCACCATAAAACTCATCAAAAGGATCCGTCAATGCATTTGTACCATCTTCTTGATTAATGATTCCCATCAAAGCGGCCACCTTCGGGTCATCAACAATTGGAACTTCGTCTATAGTATTAATGACTACAATTGGAAGATTAGATCCTTCAAAAATAAGGGGCGCAATGAACCATACAGCAGCCGGATTATAATCACTTGAAGTATCGTTCAACCCGAGGTGAAAATAGACGCGTGAACTCAGATCACTCGAAAAGACATTCTCATTGTGCGTTTGAACTGACAAAACATTGGTTCCTTCTACCAACATAGTATTTAATACACTTTTTGACAAGGTATATTGCGCTGGATAGACACCTCCATAAATAGTTGCCTCATGCAAACCTGAAGCTGATTGATCAAAATCTGGTTGCCCTTCACCCGCCATTAAATCACGGGCAATTTCTACTCCATTTAAATACGCGACAAAGCCGTCGTCATAATCAATTGTTAAAGCAGCTGCACGAATCGCAGCCGTGTCTGTCACTGAAAATTCAATTCGTTGAAAGACAGATAAAGTTCCTGAGGGTAACAACGTATTATCATCTTCATCCCCATAGCCAAAACCACCAGCTGCAGTGGTCCATGAATCGGCATCAAAACCGACGGTGTTCCAAGCAGGATCTACTGGAGAATCAGGAATCAATATTTGCCATGAATCATATTCATAAACTGCCGCCTCCCAATGATCAATTTGGGCATTTAAAGAAGGTGAAAAACCTATATAAAGGAAAATAATCAACGCTTTAAAAAAAGGTCTTGTGGGAAAGATTAGATACATAGTCTTAACATTGCTTTAACAATATAATCATTTTTAGAGAAAGATGATTTTCTTCGGTCTTATTTTAATTTATTCCTTCCCGCCTTTTCAGTGATTTTTTCCGATTCAACCTTCTCTGACGATAAAGAGCTCGTAAAAAAAATAGCTACCATACCCCCTTAATTATCAACAATATAAACAACTCAATTATCTTTTCTTTAAGAAAAAGATAAAATTAAATTTGGATTGTAAATTTATTCTGACGTACATTTGTACTGTTGATTACAGTTCTTGTAACAGTAGTTGATTTATAAAGAAGAGGTTAGAGACAGGCTCATTGATCCTCTGGCAACCATCTGAAAAGAAAGGTGCCAATTCCTGCTCCAAATGGAAATTCCTTTGGAGAACTATAAATAAATTACGGAAATGACACGATCAAAAAACACAACATTATTCAATCCTAAAACACTTGGTTTTACAAGTAAACTAAGTTCAATGCAAAATTCTATGCATTGTTGTTGCTGTATTCGCAAATAAGATTTCCATCATCTTATCGAAAAAAAGTAAGTCGGAACACTCGTTTCGATCATAAAATCATCCTTAATAATGTCGAAGTGAATTATATTTTTTCCTATCCCAATAGGTTTCAATTAGAAACAGGTGAGCACCTTTACAACCTAGAAATTGCTTATACGATTTATGGCGAAGAGAGCGCTACCGAAACAATTTGGGTCTGTCATGCCTTATCTGGAAATGCGGATGTTTTATCCTGGTGGTCGGGTCTTTTTGGAGCAGACAAACCTTTTGATCCTGCAAAATACCGTATCATTTGCGCCAATGTGATTGGTTCATGTTATGGATCAACCGGTCCAACAACGAGCTACGAACCGGCAGACTTTCCGCTCATTACGATTCGAGACATGGTCAATGCCCATATTCTATTGCGCAAGCATTTAAATCTCCAAAAAATTGACATTCTCATTGGGGCATCTTTAGGAGGACAACAAGCTATTGAATGGGCTATTGAAGAAAACGATTTGATAAAGAAGCTCATACTTATCGCTACGAATGCTAGCCACTCATCCTACGGAAAAGGATTTAATGAAGCACAACGTTTGGCGATTTTTGTGGACGAAACATACGGCAGAAAGAATGGAGGTAAAAAAGGATTAGAAGCTGCACGCGCGATAGCTATGTTATCCTATCGGTCTTATGCTGATTTTGCAATTAAACAATCAGATACTGATGCCGAAATTGACGCGTATAGAGCTGCTTCCTATTTACAATATCAAGTAAAAAAATTCAGTGACCGATTTGATGCTCATTCGTACGTCATACTCACCCGTGCAATGGACAGTCATAATTGTTGTCGAAACAGAACTTCTATAGAGCAGGCACTGGCCAGTATCAAAGCAAAGACATTGGTCGTTGGAATAAATTCTGACCTGCTCTTTCCATTGCACGAGCAAAAAGAAATCGCACGCTCCATTCCGAAAGCAGAATTTGGATGTATTCATTCGGTCTATGGGCATGATGCGTTTCTGATCGAATACAAACAATTGAACACCTTAATTAATGAATTTCTACTGAATGGCTTTAAAAAATATAAGCCTACAACTTTAAAACAAAAAACAAATGTCAACTAAACTTAAAATCGGCCTATTTGGCTTCGGATGTGTTGGATCAGGATTGCACACCGTCTTGAATCAAAGCAACTTATTAAATGCCACAATTGATAAAATTGTCGTAAAGGATCCTTCAAAAAAAGAAGTTTACCTGCCGATCAATTCGGCTATGATCCCCAATCAATTCTAGAAGATCCTACGATTAATTTGGTCGTTGAATTGATAGATGATGCGGAAGCGGCCTATGAGATTGTTACGACAGCCATTAAAAAGGGGAAACATGTGGTAACCGCCAATAAAAAACTTATTGCAGAACACTTGGATGAATTACTTGTACTGAAAGATGAGTATAGCGTATCCCTTTTATACGAAGCATCTGTATGTGGCAGCATCCCTATCATTCGCAACTTGGAAGAGTACTATAACAATGACAGTTTAGCGGGCATTCAAGGAATTTGCAATGGCACCTCCAACTATATTCTTACGCGGTTAAACAATGAACTATGTATCCTTCGATAAACTGGAGGAATGGGCAGCTGCAATTACACCAAGCACCAAAATTATTTACATAGAAACACCAACCAATCCGGGCGTCGATATAATAGACATGGCTGCCGTCAATAAATTGGCAAAAAAACACGGTATACTCTTTGTCGTTGACAATTGTTTTGCAACCCCTATCAATCAACGTCCGGCACAATTTGGAGCCGACCTCATCATTCATTCCGCCACCAAATATTTTGATGGACAAGGACGAGTCATGGGCGGAATCATTCTTGGCTCAGCAGCATTGATTCATGAAATCCAATCATTTGCCCGTCATACCGGCCCCGCTATTTCACCTTTCAATGCATGGATCTTGTCCAAGTCGCTCGAAACGCTTTCACTTCGCGTTGAGCGTCACAATAGCAATGCACTGGAGATTGCGAAACGACTTGAATCGCATAGCGCGGTGAAATCTGTAAAATACCCCTTTCTCAAAAGTCACCCCCAATTTGAAATTGCACGGCAACAAATGAGCGGTGGTGGAGGAATAGTGACCTTCGAAATCAGTGGAGGGCTAAAAGCGGGCAAAATATTTCTCGACGCATTGAACATGTTGAGTTTAACGGCGAATTTGGGTGACACACGTTCAATTGCAACGCATCCTGCGAGCACGACACATTCTAAACTTGCCGAAGAAGAACGTTTAGCAGTTGGAATCACACCTGGTCTTATTCGAATATCAGTGGGATTGGAACATGTAGATGATATATGGAATGATCTTGATCAAGCATTAAACTTCAGCTGTTTGCCATAAGAGCTTGCTGTTTGTGTTGCGTGCTGACGCACATCATTTTTGACAGTAATTTGCATAAGCAGGACACCAAGTATTGGTTTGATTTCCGGTAGACACGCAAGTTCTTCCTGACTCTTCAAACCAACAGACCAACTGAAAAAACGACCTGATTTTTGCAGAGTAGGCGAATACCTGTTTTATAAAACATGACTGCAAATTGTCATTGGATCAAACTAAATTCACTGCAAATTAGAGAGATAAAAAAATCTCCCGGGCGATCTCTTCCGCAACCTGACGATTTATTTCGATAGCATTGTTGACATTGACATAGACGTGAAAAATATGATCTTGAGCCAAAAAAGTCAATTGTGACAAACGATCACCCCAGACAGCCATCTCTCCAACACCTTCTATCTCTTGCGGATCAACATATGTTTTTATAGCGCGTTGGTAATCTTCTGCATTTTTTTCTCTCAACAAGACAATGTTGACCTGAGCGGGCAATTCCAGTTCAAGTTCTTCACCTAATTCAAACGTTTTTGTTTTTACCAAAACATTCTCCCAGCGGTATACACAAGTAGGATAGGTTAAAACCTTACTTTCCACACCCATTTTCTGGCTAGAATCGAGTGATGTAAATTGGATCATTTTTTCAGAACTGATTAGATCACATGGGTCTTTAATTTTGAAATTTTCAGGTTCTGCTGGCGCCAACTCTTCTTCAATCGTTTCAGTAGTTTCATTTTCCGTCGAAAGGTCAGAACTTTGACAGCTGTACCATAAAGAGAGGCATGAAATAAGGAAAAGACGTGAACGTTTCATTTTTTTATTTCAAAAATACGAAATAGGATTAAAAATTCAATTTCCCCGTAAGAACTTCTCCAGTATTCATAGAAATTTTATAAATAAAAATCCCCGAAGTAGTCTCCATATTGATTTGATTTGTGCCGGGTATTAAAGGATAATTAAGAATCAATTCACCCGCTAAATTATAGATTTCAATCCAGCCAGCACCTTGCTCTAAATTAGTAATTTCAAGCCTCTTTTCTTGCTGGATTAAGGAGACCTCTGTACGTTCATTTGATGGCAAAGACACCAGTGATCCGACAGAGAATTCTACAAGGCCAGAACATCCGAATGCATCATTGACCGTAATTGTATAATTACCTGCACACATATCTTCATAAATAAAGGATTCATCTCCACCGGGTGACCAAAAAATACCAATATCTTCATAATCTCCTTGATAACCTGTTATCGTATCAATCTCCACAATACCATCACAAATTCCAGGTGCTGATGGTGGGACAATTGTGTATTCAACTAGAATTTGATCGGGATGAATTAGCTCTACAGAATCACTATATACACATCCCAAACTATCAATGACTGTAATAAAATACCATCCCTCACACAAAAAATTCCATCCTGCGCCAGGCAGTCCGTAAACTTCATTGCCCGCCGTATCCATCACTGTGACCTCTGCAGGCAAATTCGCAACCACGACGTCAATGAATACAGCACCATCACAGAAACCATAACAGGTTGGATTGACGCCCACCACTTCGACTTCCATATCTTCACATTGACTCATTCCTCTCAACGCAACTACCAAAAAAACCAAAAACAATCCTACCTTTTGCATAATCAATCCATTCCTTTAAGATTAAGACTTGTTCACATCAGAAATGGTTGCAAGAAAATTTAATATTGATCAGATTTATCCTTTCCTTTGTCTCTAAATTTAGTGTTTGTAAGATGATGAGATTATCGATTGGATTTGCTGTATATTTATGCCTTGGAATGGCAAGTTGCTCAAATGAAGTGACACAAGACAATCCGGCAGAAGTGCACTCCCCTATTGTACCTGAAAACATTGCCTACGCCACCTTTGGTGAATTTACAGAAGGCGCTTTAATAGATTCTGTTTATAGCAATGCTTTTTTCGGATTTGAGCTTCCGATTTTAGAAGGATGGGACATTCTATTATTGAACAATGCCCGATTTGACAAGGAGGATCAAAGCGTTTCAACGGACAGCGTTCCAAAAGATCTTTCAGAAGACAATTATTTTCAATTGATTACCCTTCAAATGAATGATCGGATTCCACTTGTCAATTTTATGGTAGAAAAAATAGCACCTATTCCAAACGTAACAAATGCGAAAGAATATTTGATTTATACCGAGGCATATATCTTGGAAGGTCATTCGGTAGGATTCCCCCATTATATTGCACATGCGGTTACAGAGAGTCCAGTTGGAGGACGTCCATTTATGAATCAAACATTTTCGGTAGAATACGAGAATGCATCTCAATTTCAACGCAATTACTGCGTCCAATTTGACGATTATATCTTTACCATAATTACCCATTATGGAAATCAAGCTGAATTAGACGTGATAAATGAACTTTTAGGTGAAATTCGTTGGCAAACCAAAAGCTAACATTAGTAATTTGACAGCGCATTCATTATCTTTACACCTTACATTCCACATTCAATTACACTATACATGGACATAGAAAGTATCGAATTACGATTTTTAACACTCAATGATTACCAAGAACTGAAATCAGCAATGATCGAAGCTTATTCGAACATGCCAGGTTCTTATTGGAAAGAGGATCATATAAAACTATTGATTGATAAATTTCCAGAAGGTCAAGTTGTTGTTATCGTTAACGGTCAAATTGCTGGCTGTGCGCTTTCTATTATTGTTGACTATTCTCAATTTGACGAAAAACATACCTATCGTGAATTGACTGGTAATTACACGTTTGACACTCACAACGAAGATGGAGATGTGCTTTATGGTATTGATGTTTTTATTAAGTCAGAATTTCGTGGTTTACGTTTGGGAAGACGTTTGTATGATTACCGCAAAGAATTAACAGAGCGATTAAATTTAAGAGGCATTGCTTTCGGCGGTCGCATTCCGAACTACCACAAATATTCGGCAGAAATGACACCGAAAGAGTATATTGAAAAAGTAAAACGACAAGAAATTCATGATCCTGTTTTGAATTTTCAAATTTCGAACGACTTCCATCCTTCAAAAATCTTAAAAGGGTATTTAGAAGGTGATGTGGCTTCTAACGAATTCGCTGTACTGTTAGAATGGGATAATATTTATTTTCAGAAAAAATCGACGAAAGCGGAGACCAAAAAAACGGTTGTCCGTCTGGGATTGATTCAGTGGCAAATGAGGCCCTATAAAAATCTGGATGAATTAATGTTACAGGCCGAATTTTTCGTTGATGCTGTTTCGGGTTATCGATCGGATTTTGCGCTCTTTCCGGAATTTTTCAATGCGCCATTGATGGCAGAGAACAATCACCTGAAAGAATCAGATGCGATTCGCGAATTGGCCAAACACACGTCAAAAATTGTCTTGAAGTTTTCAGAACTCGCTATCTCATATAATATCAATATCATTACCGGCAGTATGCCAGAAATCAGAAATGATTTATTGTATAATGTCGGTTATTTATGTAAACGTGACGGAACCACTGAGCGCTATGAAAAACTTCATGTAACCCCTGATGAAGCAAAAGTTTGGGGCATGCAAGGCGGATCGCAACTAAAGACATTTGATACCGATTGCGGTAAAATTGGGATTTTAATTTGTTATGATTCTGAATTTCCTGAATTGAGTCGCTTATTGGCGGATGAAGGAATGGACATTCTATTTGTGCCTTTCTTGACAGATACACAAAATGGTTATTCACGTGTAAGACATTGTGCACAAGCACGCGCGATTGAAAACGAATGTTATGTTGCAATTGCTGGAAGTGTAGGTAACTTGCCAAAGGTTGCGAATATGGACATTCAATTTGCCCAATCTATGGTGTTTACACCGTGTGATTTTGCCTTTCCTGCCAATGGAATCAAAGCGGAAGCAACGACAAATACAGAAATGATTTTGATTGCTGATGTGGATATAGATCTATTGCGCGAATTGAATCAATTTGGAAGTGTGAAGAATTTGAAGGATCGACGTAAGGATTTATTCGAATTGAGAAAAAAATAAAACCTATGCTCCAACGCCGTTTGCCATCAAGATTGCAAGAAACGGAATGAGGAGTAAGATGAAAAATTCTAAGATCACAGAAATTCGAATTTTTGAATAATTAGGTAAATCAATTTGTGTTTCTATTGGTTCTTGTTTGTACTTTTTATTCAATTTTAAAAATTGGATGGTCGGAAGAATGGATAAAAGTCCAACAAGGATAAAAAGAGAAAACTTGAGGTTAAAAATCCAATTTGCGAAATAATAATCCGATCCTTTTCCAAAGTAGAAAACACGAATCAACCCAGTTGTGACAAGGACAATTGAAAAAATTCCATACACAGCATCTGCTTTAACGATTCGCGCCAGATTCGCTTTACTCAATTGTGGTTTAACCAATAATAACTCGGTAAATAAGGCGGCTCCCACAAGAATGAAGGAGAGATAATGCAAATAGGTGATAAAATAAGTGGTCCACATTTCTTTCAGGAATTTTGATTCAACTCAAATGTATTAAAATATTTGCCGTTAATAAATCGCATAAGTATTATTATCTTTCCGAGCGCAACAAAATGAGCAAGATGACAATGCAACAAGCGGAACTATGGGAAAAGATAAAGGACTTCAAGATTGATGATAGCGGTTCTTCTTTTACCTTCACCGATCGCTTGATGCGCGAAAATGATTGGTCACTCGAATTTGCGATACGTGCGGTGTTTGAATATAAACGATTTATGTTTTTGATTTGCGCCACGGACAGTCCAAAAACACCTTCGGATGAAGTCGATCAAGTGTGGCATTTGCATCTTATTTATACCCAATCCTATTGGGAAGACTTTTGCCAAAACACGCTCGGACGTTCTATTCATCACGGACCAACCCGAGGAAGTGAACAAAAATCCCTTTTCAAAAACACGTATTTAGATACCTTAGAAACTTATCGCGAATTATTTGAAGAAGAAGCGCCACAAGATCTTTGGCCACCCGAAGAAAAACGATTTGGATCTTTGCGCTTTACCCGTGTTAATCGATCCAACTATTGGGTCATCCCCAAAATAAAAATTACAAAAAAATGAATGCATTTGACGCCTACAGTCCTGCCGAATCAATCTTAATTATTGACCCTACGGTTCCACTTAACGCCCTTTTAAAATACACCTTTCTCGATCTCGTTTTCCAACAAGTTTTAAAAATCGACTATTTAAATGTAAATCCAAGTGCTAATCAAGTCCCTCAAATTCAAGACATTTATATCCGTGCAGGAAAAAACTTTGGTAAAAAAGCGCCAAAAGCACATGAAATTATTTTTATCAAACCATTTACGCA